>DUCD01000268.1 GCA_012959985.1 Verrucomicrobiales bacterium
GTGCCGGCGCGCTGACACCGTGCTGGATGAGAGTGTTCATTAATTCGTCCATCTGTTTCATCTGGCGTGCACTTATTTTCGGAGAGTAAGACTTCAGGGCAAGGTGGCCGTGTTTTACTGTGATCTGTCCTCCCTCGATGAGAATCTCGCAGAGCTTGCGGAAGCTGCCCACGTGCAAACCGATCAATCGGACGGCATGAGTGGAACTGATCCCCCAAGTGTAAGGGTGCGCTTTATGATAACGATCCAGTGCTTTGATGTAGGTCGTCTCCACTTCATTTTTTCGGGATGCTACCAGATAACTGCCGGAGCTCAAATCGACCAGATCACCGCATTGTTCTGCAAGCGAAATTCCGGCCATTGATTCTCCGGGTGGAAGTTGGGTGTATTGGCAGGCTTCTTCCCGACTTAAGATTGCACAGGGTCCAGCGAGGCATTCTGCGAGGAAAAGGTCGCCCTGCCGCAATGCCTGCAGGGCATTGGGAAGGTGGGTTTCGAATCCTTTAGGCAATCTTCCGGATGGGCTATGGCCGGCACTAAGGATTCTTCCTCCTCCGAAGGTCAGAGACGGAGAAGGGCGGCGCAAAACAAAACGGTCGCCGGCAGCGATGACCACAGGGTCCCTGAAGGTAAGTTTCAAGAAACCTTCCTCGCCAGGCAGAATCGATTTTTTGCCGAGCACGCGAGCGAAACATTCAATCGAGGCAGTGCCGGCATGGAATTTCAAATGAGGACGACCTTTGATCGGAAGGCGATCTGAAGCATTGCGGACCCAAACGACGGCGGCTTTAGTCGTCTGATAAATTCCCGGAACTGCTAAGGTCATACCGCGATGGACCTCACTCACATCCAGATCCCTCAGGTTCATTGCCGAGCTTCTGTGAGAACGGGTGCGGCCGCTTTGTTGGTGGTAATTCTGAATGTCCCGGACCGTCAGGGTGCGGCCCCGGGGCAACAACTCGAGCTCTTCCCCTGCCTCGAGTTTTCCTGATAAAGGGACTCCAGTGCAGACAGTTCCGTATCCCTTTATCGACAAGACCCTGGCAATGTTCACCCGGAAAGCGCGGTCATCCACCGGAAGGCGAACTGACTCGACTTTTTCCGCGAGCGCTGCCTGCAGTTCCTTGATCCCTTCTCCGGTGGTATTGGATATGGTGAGGATCGGTGCCTTTGGATATCCTGCCTGCTCTGCAAAGGATCGGATGTCGTCCCTCACCAGTTCCAACCAGTCGGGATCCACCAGATCCTTTTTGGTGAGCACAATCATCAGATCCGACATTCCCAGAAGCTCCGCGATCAACATGTGCTCCCGGGTCTGGGGCATGATCCCGTCGTCTGCCGCGATGACCAGCAACAGCAGATCGATGGTGGCGGCTCCGGCCACCATGTTCCGGATGAAGTGTTCGTGTCCCGGAACATCTATGATTCCGAAAGTTTTCCCGTTTTTCAAAGTGCAGGAGGCAAAGCCCAAATCGATGCTCAGGCCACGGGCTTTTTCTTCCTTCAGTTGGTCGGTGTCGATTCCGGTCAGATGTTTGACCAGTGAGGTTTTACCGTGATCCACATGGCCGGCGGTTCCGACCATGACGGGAAGTATGTTTTCTGATTCGGGGGGTTCAGGATTATCTGTCACGACGGGCAATCAATCGGTCAGCCATTCGAGTTTTCCGACTCGAAGTGATCCGTAAGAGTCCGGTTCAGGATGGTACCCAATTTTGTGAGATCCTCCCGTTGCACGGTCCTGAGATCCAGCAATACAGCCTCATCGTTAATACGGGCAAATACCGAAGGAATGGATCGACGAAGTCGTGTTGCGAACGATTCGATTCCTCCCATGGATTCAGGGGACTCGGAAAGTTTCAATTTAATGACCTTGGTTGGAATTCCTTCATCCGGAACCGATCCGCCGCCGATATAACTCACATCATCTTCGATCACCACCTTGAATGGCAAGTGATCCGGTAGTTTGCTCAAAAGGAGTTCGGCATCCTTCCCAATCTGCTCCAGACTGCGATTCATCATTTCATAAATTGGCAGATCGTCCTGTATGGTTTGATTCACGAAAGAAACCAGTGTCGACTCCAGGGCGGCATAAATCAGTTTTCCGATACGAAACATTCGGGTAAAGGAGTTGGAACGTATCTGATCGATCCATTTACGTGAACCGCAGATGATTCCGCATTGCGGGCCGCCGAGAAGTTTGTCTCCACTGAAGCACACCAGATCGGCTCCATTGGAAATGGCTTCCTGGACCAAGGGTTCATCCGGGATGCCCAGAGGTTGCAAATCAATAAGGGCACCGCTTCCGATGTCGGCGATCAGAGGGAGATGGTGCTTATGGGCCAGTTTTGCCAACTCCTGGACATCCGGTGTTCCGCAGAATCCACGGATCCGGAAATTGGAAGTGTGGACATGGATCAACGCACCGGTCGCCTCGTTGATCGCCTTGTGGTAATCGCTGAGGTGGGTTCGGTTGGTGGTGCCGACTTCCTTCATCAATGCTCTGCTTTGGTTCATCACGTCCGGCAGACGGTAGGATCCTCCGATTTCAATTAGCTGACCTCGGCTGATGATCACCTCCTTGTTTTCCGCGATGGTGTTGAGGATCAGAAAGGTGGCGGCCGCATTGTTGTTCACCACTATGACTGCTTCGCACCCCGTTAATTGCTTCAGCATCCTTTCGCAATATTCTCCTCGAATCGACCGTTTCCCGGTAAGCGGATCGATTTCCACCGGGGTGGACCCCGAGGCGGATACCATGGCCTGACTCGCTGCCGCAGACATGGGGGCTCGGCCAAGACCGGTGTGAAGCAGGATTCCGGTGGCATTCAGAACACGGCGGGCTTCCGGGTTTGTCCAACGGGTGAGGTTTGCGGTGATCCGGTGTTGAAGGGCAGCGTTGTCTGGTGCCGGAGTTCCCGGATTATTTCGAATTGTTTCGCGGGCGCTATGAAGGCAGGTATTCAGGGCCAGTTTGGTCAGGCCTTTTCCGAATTCTTGCGAGAGTGTTTTTCCCGCATCACTTTCCAGAAAATCGGAAATTGAAGGCAGCTTGCGAAGTTGGTTGCTCGTCTCCGAATCCATGAAAACCCTCAGATTGGCATTACGATTCGAATGGCGGAGGCGCATGGGAATCGAACCCACCCGGAACCGAAACAGCCCCACAACAGTTGTGAAGACTGAGCACGCCACCAGACGCGACCCGCCTCCCGCATTGAATCGAACCTATCCATCAGGGCCCGTAGGATGAACGCAAACGGAACGGAATTCCAGTAAAAGGTTTTGGAATAATCAAAGGAGATGGGGTAATCTGTCCGTTGGTATGAAAATTCGTGCCCCGATAATACGTAACTTAAAATATTGGTAGGGCGAGCTGCACTGCCATTCGGCTAAGGAATTTTCCTCACACATGTTAAGGTCGTCATCCCTGAAGGTGGCCGCGCTGAGGCCGGAACATGGGAGAAGTGGATGT
>DUCD01000269.1:0-680 GCA_012959985.1 Verrucomicrobiales bacterium
GATTGAATCCTGGGAAGTATTGCGAATCGAACCCCAGACTCGGTTCAGTTCATCCGTCAGATTCTTTTGATTGAATTGTAGGATCTGACGCACATGAATGGCTGTCAGGTCGTTCCTAGGAACGGTTTTATTCTCTATGGCCTTCAAAAGGTGTTTTGCAAAGGAGGCTCTGGACGCAAGGGTCCCGATCGCGGTGCTTTTTAATGATGGCGGGAAGTCAGCATAAGATCTGATGATTCGATTCGGAGTATCGGGATGGGAAAATCGAGCCAGTCCGGTGATAGCTTTCTCTGTAAAGGATGAGTCACTCAGCAGTTCCTGTAGAATGGGGGCACTTGCCTCATCATTTCCATTCATCAGGATTTCGTAAGCACGGGTTCTTTCTGAGGTGTCGCCTGATTGATCTGCAAGCACTTTGCGCAACGAGGGGAAAATCCGATGATCACCAAAACGAACGGCCAGGTATTCTGCCTGATCTCGAATTTTCGCGTCAGGACTCTTCATTAAAGTTTCATAAGCAGTGGTCCAACTGTCGGGCATCGGCAAATCGGCCTGGTTTCTTAAAGCATTTATGATCTCATCCAGAATCAATAGGGTTTTTGATGGAACGGTGGATCTTCCTGCTGATGCGATCACAGATTCGAGACCCTTTGGATCGGCGGCGGCCCGGCGGGTGATGA
>DUCD01000269.1:690-4339 GCA_012959985.1 Verrucomicrobiales bacterium
TTCCGCAAGCTTCATTGCCCGGTCGAGATCCTGTGTAACCAGCGGTTCGATTCCATACCAATTCAATGCGGGTAGATTGTGATCGTCCTGATCATCGGAATGACGAATCAGGTTTTCCGCCAATGCCCAACGGCTTTTGGGAGCAAGTCGTTGCATGGCTGAGGAAAGGTAAAGACGCATCAATGGAGAGTTATCCTCTTCGGCTGCCTTAACAAAATGCTTTACGGTATCATTGGACGGAGTTCCTGATTCGCTCAGTAGCTGAACAGACCAGGAACGGACGTATTCATTTTTATGGGTGAGCAGTGAGCGACCAAGACTTTCCGTAAAACCTCCGGTGACGTGCAAGGCCCACATGGCTCTTAGTATGCGGGTGTGATCGGGGTTGTCGTTTATGATGTCCTTGAGTACCGGGTGGGTATCATCCTCCAGTTGGTCTTTTGCCGCTCTTTCCTGCAGGACTCTCCTCGCGGTTCTTACATACCAGTCATTCCGGTGCAGTTGAAGCTCCACAAGTTCCCGGTCGCTAAGTTGCGAAAGATTGACGGATACCGGATCGGGAGAACCGTAGGTGATATGGAAAACACGGCCGTTGCTTCGATCCCACAGAAGCGGATTGTTGCGGTGGCAGGATTGCTGGTCGTACCAATCGAACAAGTAGAGGCCTCCGTCCGGTCCATAACGCATATTCACTCCCATATACCATTCGTCGTTGGCAAAAAGGAAATCCTGTCCATGACTCCCTACATAGCCGGAACCACTCCGTTCCACTAGATCGGTATTTACGCGATGGCCATGAATATTGTTGAACAACAATCGTCCACGGTATTCATCAGGGAAATTATCTCCCAGATAAATAGAAAGCCCACTGTGGGCATGGCCTCCTCCGGCATCGGAGACGTTCATGGATAATGTTGGACGATGCCCCCAGTGTGCGCTGTCACGGATATTGCCGGTGTAATGAAGATGATCGGCGATTGTGTTGATTTCCGTGAAGACGTAGGGATTGAAGTGGCGTCCTCCCTGTCGAATGTAGCGACCGCCCTGAACCATGTGATAAAGATGCGATATCACGCACGCGGTGAGGAAGGTATGCCCTTCGTCGTTGAAGTCCACTCCCCATGGGTTGCTCGTTCCCCAGGCAAATACCTCGAATTGGTGTCGCGTGGGATGGTATCTCCAGACACCTGCGTTCATGGGTATGCGATCAGCATCCCGGGTTCCGGGTTTACCCACCCGTGAATGTGTGAAAACTCCGTGGCATCCGTATAACCAACCATCCGGACCCCATATAAATGCATTCAGAGTTTCATGGGTGTCGTGGAATCCCCAGCCGTCCAACAGGACTTGCGGTTTGCTGTCCGGACGGTCGTCTCCGTCTCGATCCGGTATGAACATGAGGTAGGGCGCTGCGCCCACCCAGACTCCACCGAATCCGACTTCCAGCCCGCTGATTAAACTCAGGTTGTCAATGAACACCTTCTGGGTTTCAAATTCTCCATCATTGTCTTGATCCTCCAGAATAATGATTCGGTCCTGTCCCTGACCATCGGTTTTTCTTCTAGGGTAGGCATAGGCTTCTGCGATCCATAGGCGTCCCCGATCGTCGATCGTCATGGCAATCGGTTGCTTTACCGTCGGTTCCGATGCAATCAGGTTTACTTGAAATCCATCCGGTACCGTCATTCCAGCGGCTTCGTTTTGGGCCGAGGCTCCACCGACGTTTACCCGCCGCGGCTGATGCATGCGCCATTCACCCTGATTGACGGATGCCTTGGAATGAGTGTAGAGGAAGGTGCCTTTCTTGTTGCCAACGACCAAGTCCGGGAGTCCATCCTGATTGACATCTCCGGTAGCCAATTGAGTGCCGATCCCGGATAAATCGCTGATGCGGTAAGGGATATAATCAACCCCTGAAGTGGTGCGGTTGAGTTTAAACCAGTAGATCAGAGTTCCAAAATCTTTTTTGCCATGAGCCCAATAACGCTGCCCCGTTACAATATCCTTTAATCCATCCCCGTCCATGTCGGTCAAGGCCACGGCATGCAGTTGATCGAAAACGAGTCCGTAGGGGTTGTCTTCCGATTTGGATCCCATGATGACGTGCGATTTGAAGGTGATATCACCCTCGGTCTTTGTTTGTTCATACCAAGCCAAACCGAACCCATGGGCTGCAAGCGAAGTGATCATATCCTGATCTCCATCTCCGTCGATATCATAGGTATGCATCTGGGATCCACCCGCTTTTGAAAACGCAAAAGTATGTTTCTTCCATGCCGGATCGCCTTCGAGGTTTTCCGGTTGTTGCCACCATCCGCTACGCTCCAGTAGATCCGGGCGTCCGTCGCCGTCGACATCACCGACTCCTAAGCCATGGGTGAATTTAGTTCCGGTGGTTGCTTTTCCTGAAATAGTGTGAAAAACCCAGGGAGCGGAAGGATTACTCAGATCCGGTGAAGCGTATCCGAATCGACGATCGACCGAACAGACAATTTCTGGAATCCCATCACCGGTGATGTCGGTCCAGGTCGGAGACTCATTATCCACTCTCTCCATGACCCGGTGACGGGGCCAGAATCTTTCCTCTCCCTTCGGGTTTTCATACCATGACGCATCTTTACCCGGGAATCCGATGACCAGAATGTCCATCCAGCTGTCCTGGTTGAAATCGTAAGCAAATGAGAAAAAATGATCGGAATATACTTTTGGGTCAATTTTCTTAGCCGGATAGTATTCGTGTTGTTGTTCGAAATCCGGCCCCTGATACCAGAAAGGACCCGAAATGATATCCTCTATACCATCCTTGTTTAGGTCGGCAAAACTGGCGCCTTCGCAGTAGAAGGCATCATTGAGCTGCTTTTCTTTAAAAGTGTGGTGGAAGTAAATTTCCGAATGGACGGTGGAAACTGCCAGAAGGGAATAAAGCAGGAAAGCTTTTAGACGATTTGGACTCATAATGTTGAATAGATCTGGTGGGTTTCAACTGTATGCTGATGTTGATTAGATTCCAAGATTGGAAGACATTAATCAAGCCTCTTTGAAAAATTGTCGCACCTAATCTTGCCTTTATTATAGAGCTCGGATTTAATGCTCTGAAACTTTTTGCTGTTTATCCTTGAGCAGTTTAGCGATTCATTACTCAAGTGAACCCTATAAAACAATACCCTATGAAAAAAACGGAAAAACTATCAATAACCGGCACAGTTTGCCTTTGTGTTTTCCTCATGGCATGCGGGAAAAGTGAAAAGAGCCAATTACCGGTTGCGATGCCGCCAGGTGTTTCTGATTCCAGCAGTGAAGTGTTTAGCGCACCTGTGATAAAAGTATATTCATCGCAGGAAGGAAAACATAAATCCAGGGCCTACGTTGTAAAATGGAAGGGCAGTGAAGTCATTGTCAGTGATAGTCTGGGAAGAAGCGCTTTTCGTGTTGGAGAGGTCATTCAAGTGATTGCTGTGAAAATGAGTCTTGAAGATCCTATGGTTGTTCATTCTTTGAATTTCAGTCTGGTTGGTATTTAATCTGAATCGAAATGATTAAACCCTGAAAAGCATGGTTGGAATTCTCGCTGTCCTGATAATCGGATTCCTGGTACCCTCTTTTTTTTCCGTCAAGTGCCCGGCCCAGAGCTATCTTGAATTGACCTTTG
>DUCD01000269.1:4349-5062 GCA_012959985.1 Verrucomicrobiales bacterium
AGAGGGGGGTTGAAACCGGCCCGATTTCAGGCGCCATCTTTTCCAATCCCGCCTTGGGTGATTTCGATGGAGATGGCATCATGGATCTGATTCTTGCTACCAGGCACCACGGGCAGGGCATCTTTTATTACCGTGGAAACCCATGGGAGAAGGGGCGTCGATTATTCGAGCAAGGAATTCGCTTGGATTTACCAAGTGGGCTGATTTCGGCAGTTGATTGGAATTCTGATGGATTGACAGATCTTATGACCCGAACCAAGCGGTTGGTTGTTCGATTGAATCAAGGGGGGAATCCTCCGGAATTTGGCGATGCCATAGAGTTGCTTGGTGCATCCGATGGTCCGATTGCGGAGCTCGTTGAGTATGCCACTGTGATGGCATCTCCTGACTCAAAAACAGTGATAACGGGCCGAAATGATTTTGAAGGACATTGGCCCAAGGGGCGAGACCACCGCACCGCAGATATTGGATTCTGGAGGGGATATGATTCCTTTGGCATATGGAAAGGTCGGGAAAACTTGGTGGAATTAAAATCATGGAAATATCAATTTGAAGGCGGTTCATTTCAACTGAAAAATACGGCTGTCCTCTTTGGTGAACATACCTTGTTACAGTTTCTTCACGGAGCCTCTCCCATTTCGGCCGATGTCGACAACGACGGAGATCAGGACCTGTTGATCGCAGATTTCAATGGGGATTTTTCGTTGGCGTGG
>DUCD01000269.1:5073-14448 GCA_012959985.1 Verrucomicrobiales bacterium
ATCGGTTCGAATGCCCAGCCGGAGTTTCAGGATTCCGTTCATCTCCTGGATACGGACGGCAGTCGATTTCGGTCCGAGCAGTGTTTCGTGTATGGACAAGGCATCGATTGGAATCAGGACGAATGGGAGGATTTGGTTTATGGATGTGAAGATGGGTTTGTCTATGTCTGTTTGAATTTAAAGCGCCATCCTGGAACCCCTGCGTTCGGTCAACCGTTAAAAGTAATTGCCAAAAAACCACCTCTGGATGTCGGCGTTACGGCGAGTCCCTGGATAATCGATTTGGACCGTAATGGTGAAGTGGATTTGCTGGTCGGAAATGCAGCGGGCAGCCTGTTAACTTTTATGAATTCCGGTAATTTTCAGGAACCGGCTTTCACTGAAGAGGAAACGATCAAAATAAACGAAATCCCGTTCCGGATTCAAGCCGGTTACAATGGGTCCATTCAAGGCCCCGCTGAAGCGACCTGGGGCTATATATCACCCTCCACATGCGATGTGGATGGTGATGGTGACGAGGATATTCTGTATTCCGACATTACCGGTTTTCACCATGTGTTGCTGAATCCAGGATCCTTTCAATCACCGCTCTGGTCCGTGCCCATTTCTGTGAAGGTGGGGGGGCAACCTCTACGCACTGTCTGGCGAACCAGACCGATCATGACGGATTGGAATAAAGATGGGGCGTTGGACTATGTCTGCCTCAATGAAAAAGGTGAAATGGGTCATTATGCTGGAACCGATCCATTGGAGTGGAACTCGTTTGCAGACTGGGTTTCATGGAAGTTTGAGGATGGAACTTCCATCGATCCCGATGGAGTCAATGGAATGGAAGGTCGCGCCAAAATTTGTCTGTCAGATTGGGATCTGGATGGACGAAAAGACCTGCTGATCGGAATCAAAGGTGGAACAAAATGGTCGTCAAGTTATGGGAGATCGGATCTGACCTATATTGTATTTCTAAAAAATCTCTCAAGTAATCGAAGAAATGTATTCGATATACCCCGTCCGATTCGGTTCAAGAATGGAAAGGATATTGAGATGGGAGACCATACGGCCTGTCCCGAAGTGGTCGCTTTTTACGGAGACACCGATCCGGGTTTGCTGATCGGGTGTGAAAACGGTCGCTTGTATTATTTCAGTCGCCGTGAACTCACCTGGTAGCTTCCCGAAAATGTGAAATCAGGCGGGTACCGGAATGGCAACTTCAGCCGTAGCAGGTAGAGCCAGCGCTTCGATTTCGGCGGCAAGAGTATCCAATTGTTTGAGGAAGCTTTCACGACCCTTGGAAACCAAATCATCGGCCTGATCCTTGTAGTATTCAATCCCTTTCATGAGATTGACTTTATACTCTTCAAAGTATTCGTAGGACTGAGTCGATAATTTCAAGCGCACACGCTCGACCTCTTCGCTCATGTAATCGACGTACAGCTTCAGCTCATTGACAAACATATTGGGACGGCTCTTGTCTTTGAGCAGGTCGAAGCGGCCATAGATGTGATCCACCATTTCACGTAAACTTGAAACCTTATCGAAAAAACGGGCATTGGGACCGGCACACACGGCCACTTTGGAAGTGGTGGCCAGATTCATGACTTTCAGGGCCATGGCCGAAAGGTCAAAGCAGATGCAGGCCCGATCGGTGGTTTCCGTGATATGGGCCGTTTTCTGTTCTTCGTTCAAATCATCTCGCCCCTTGATTTGGTTGACCTTTAAGGTTTGATAAGCTTTGGACGAGCTGCAGATGGGCTTCTTAGTGAACTCGGTGTTGAATTTCAGGTATTTATGAGGACAATCGCTGCCGGCCTTTCCTTCGGCAATGCGTTCGTGCCGGTAGCTTTCACTTTCAGAAGTTTGAAGGCACCAGAAAGGGATTCCCAGAGGGGATGATCGGGAAAGTTTAATTTCCTTTTTGCCGGCTACTCGCACCTTCTCGAGATGTTTATTGTCGATGCGCACCACATCAGGCACAAGCAGAAAGGGTGAGCCCCAACCGGTGGCATCCGCTTCAAAGTAACTGAGAATGGCATTGTGCTCGTCGTGTGTGCCGATTCCCCCCTGCACGGTAAGCCGATGGGAGGGAGGGGCATCGATGCTGCGTCCGGTCTTTGATAAGGCCTTTTCGTATAATGGGAATAGCTTTTCTGCCAATTCCTGTCGCCGATCCTTGAACTCCTGCAGTATGGGGCCCATCAGCATTCCCTGGGTGGCGAAGGCATGTCCGCCGCAGTTCAATCCGGATTCAAACCGCCATTCCGATACCCAGATACCCTTTCTGGCCAGAAAGCGTCCCTGAATTTCCGCACTGCGGTAATCGCTGACCTTGATCACGACCTGTTTTTTGATAAATCCTGATGTATCGGGAAAAAAATCGGCGTATTTAGCAAGGGCTCCATATAGCCGGGGATTGATGCCTGCTGAGAAAATGACACTACTTTCAAGAGTGCTTTCGGCAAAACCCTGGAGACCGGTCAGGGAATCGGTTTCAGTAGGTGCAAGAATTTGATTGCTGCGCCGGTCAAGGTTGGCATCGACCTTGGTCATGATATTGACACTGATGCGGCCGGGTCGGATGAGTCGACGTAAATCAGCCTGTCGGCGTTTCTTACGTTCCATGTCGGTATCGGTCATCATAGCGTTGTATTTGCGTTTGCGCGGACCGTCCGGCAATAGCTCAAAGTAGCGGATGATGTCCTTACCCGTTTCAAAAGACTGTGTTCGTAAATCCTCTACCTGCTTGTTGACCATCACATTGAGAAGATCGAGGTAGGCAGTGATACGGTGGGCACGGTGATGGTCACTCCCCAGAACGATTTCTTCATAGGGGAGGCCAAGCGCTTTCAAATGATGCTCCCGCACGCGCTCAATCATGTCGTCATCACACAGACTGATGACACTGTGGATACCATAACGCGCCACCTTCAGACAGGTGTCGATGGTAAAACCGGTGCCCATCACTGGAATGTGAAATTGGTGGGGATCAGTGGTGCAAGAGTAGTTCAAGTGAGTTCCTGTTTTTGTCGCCACAAAGAAATGAAAGAAAAGACCTTAATGGAATAATGGCGGTCTGTCCATAAAGAATTTGAGGGGATGATTTCCAGATTTATAATATTTTAGGCGGAAACCATTGATTTCGAACAGCTTCAGATGATGGGAGGGAAAAAATGTTCATCTATTGAAAACAGTTCATCCCCTCCTGTTTAAATGTTAGATAGGGATTCAACGTGTTCACTGAAAGGTAGTTATGTTATGTGTTCGCTGAAATCCGGTCATCATAAATAGGTGTTGTGAACGATATAATACTTCACCACTTCCCGATGGAATAATCGACAATCATAGGGTATGGGCGGCTTTAAATTTAGAGATATAATCCGGATCAATATCCACTCCCATGCCGGGACCTGAGGGACAGCGTACGATCCCGTTGACGCATTTCAGGGATGAAGTGTCACTATGACAGGGAATGGCCGTTGTTCCTTTGAATTCCTGATGGGGACCGATATTCGGCACAAAGCTGGCCAGATGAAGGGTGTTCACATAACCGAGGCCGGATCCCGACATATGAGGGGTACATTGCATGCCGACAGCTTCCGCCATTCGGGCGACTTTGACACTGCGGATATATCCGCCGAAGTAATGAAGATCGGGTTGAACAATATCCACGACTCGGTTTTCGATCGCCCAGCGAAAACGCCGCATACTGAATTCCTGTTCTCCCCCGGCTATGGGAATTTGCAATGCCTCAGTAACCCGTTTGGTTTCCCACAGGTGATCAAAAGGAACCGGTTCTTCAAAAAAAGCGTATTGGTGCTCTTCCATCAACCGACCGATCCTAATTGAGTTGGGCACATCATAAGAACTGTTTGAATCTGCATAAAGGGTCATGGCCGGGCCGAATGTCTCCCGGACTAGAGGAATCAGTTTTTCTGTCCGTCCGGGAAGCGAGTCACTATTGTTGCTCATCCTTCCTCCCAGACGAAACTTCAATGCCTTGGCGCCCGTCTCCGCTGCCAATCGTTTGAGATATTTAATTTCCTCTTCAGGCTGATTTCCTCGATTACCACTGGCCCGGTATACCGCTATATCCCGTTGCAAAACGGGTCCGAACAATTCGCCGATGGGTTTGCCGCGAGTTCGACCTATCAAATCCAGCAATGCCATTTCCACGGCAGCCTGACCGACCCAGAAAGCCAGACCCTGGAATTTGTAATTACTGCCGGACCGATAGAGCTCTTTCAGCAATGTTTCAATCCGGCAGGCATCCTTTCCAATGAAAAAAGGAGCAATACGATTCAGAAATATTGGATAAACATCTCGAAATTTGCTCGAGTTCGGAGCCGTAATGCTTTCCATGCCTTCCGTCGAACGCACGCGCACCAGGTAGGTTCGATTCTGACGCAGCAATTCGATGGATTTCACGCGGATAGGATCTTGAAGCAACTCCGGACGTAGCACCGAAGCCTCCTGAATCCCATACAATGCCCCGGATTCTGCGGCTTGAATAGGACGGGATTGGGTCCAGCCTGCAAGTGAAACGCCCGATCCCCCAATAAAAAGATTCTTCAAAAAATGACGACGACCTATTTTCATAAGAATTCCTTTTCCCTGAAGTTGGGCAATTAGAAACTAATAACGCTGCTCCTGCAACTGTGGATATGGCGATAGCAAGGATTCAATTCGGTTAAGACCGTTGAATTGGGCTCATAATACCCACCCCGCCTGCGGGGTGAGGCTACTCACTTCGCTAAATCCTCATCGGGGAGAGCAAAAGCAACAATCGAATCCCCGTGTTTGGTTCCGAGCTTTCCTCCCCCTCCGGCTGCAATGACAACATACTGTTTATCTCCGATACTATAGACACTGGGAGTGGCATATCCTCCGGCCGGCAAAGGATGCTCCCACAGAACTTTTCCGGAATACTTATCGAAAGCTCTGATTTTTTCGTCGGGTGTAGCGGCAATGAAAATCACCCCACCGGCGGTTAATACCGGGCCTCCGAAATTCTTTGCTCCCGTATGACGAATGCCTTTGGCTACAAGTTGGGGATACTCTCCCAAAGGCACTTTCCACAGAATTTCTCCACGGTTCAAGTCTATCGCATTCAGCGTTCCCCAAGGGGGTGAAATTGCAGGAACTCCATACGGATCTGAAAAGAAAGGTGAAATCTGTGCATACCGGGGAGTCGAGCCCGGTTTGTTTTCGATCAACCCTTTTTTGCGAAAGTCCAGTTCCTCTTCATCGCTCAAAAGGTAATCAATGAGGTCATTCAACTGCTCAGGAGTAAACCCGGTAAAGGAGGGCATGATGCCCCGCCCATTCAACAGGACATTTTTTATCGCATCCCGGTCCAGTTGCAGGTTCTTCAATGGCGGGTATAAAGGAGGATTACCTACACGGTTTAATCCGTGACAGAAAGTACAGGTCGCAAGATAAATTCTACCACCTCTCTGATGCGGTGTCGCGGCAGGTTGATCATCGGAAACCAGTGGTTCGAGCCGATTGATGGTCGGGGCTTCATTGGCATTAACATAAATTACCTGGGTTTTAGGATCAAAGGCTCCGCCCCCCCATTCGACACCTCCCTGATGTCCCGGTATGGTGATGGTTCCCTGGATGGATGCCGGCGTGTAAAGGGTCCCCGTCTGGAATTGCCTGAACTGTTCCAAAGCGGAAGCTCTGGATTCAGGTGTGATGAGGGTCAGGTCGGCTTCGTGAATCGATAAACGGACCAACGGGGGTGGTTTCAAGGGGAAGGGTTGAGTCGGCCATGCCTCTTCACCGGGAACTTTGGAGACCGGCACCGGGCGTTCCTCCACTGGATAAACCGGTTCGCCGGTATCCCGGTCCAATATGAAAGTCAGCCCCATTTTTGTGAACTGCACGGCTACATCCCGGGTTTTACCTTTCGATTGAAGGGTCGCCAATATCGGTGCGGGTGGATTGTCGTAATCAAATATGTCGTGATGAACCGTTTGGTAATGCCATTGACGTTCCCCTGTTTCTGCATCCAGTGCCAAAACGCAGTTGGCAAAGAGATTCATCCCTTTGCGAGTTCCTCCGTAGATGAAATCGCCTGCGGCAGATCCGGTCGCACAGAAAACCCACCCCCTTTCCTCATCCAACGAAAATCCTCCCCAGGGATTGGCTCCACCGTAAATTGTTCCCGTCTCCCATTGCCAAGTGTCAAACCCGAATTCACCTTCATGAGGGATGGTGTGAAAAATCCACTTGAATTCTCCAGTCAAGGCGTCATAGGCCCGTATATCCCCTGGAGTCGAATGGTTTCCTTCCGGAACCCGTGAGCCCACGATCAGAATGTTCCGGTATACGATGCCCGGAGTGGTTACCTCGATGGAAGCCTTGGCTGGATCCATGTCCAGATGATACCTCAAATCAATGAAGCCTTTGTCGCCGAACGACAGATCCAGTTCGCCGGATTTCGCATCGACGGCATAGACCCGGTCTTTCACAAAGTTAAAGATTCTTCCATGATTGCCTTCTGCATCTTCCCAGTAAGTAAGTCCGCGATTTCGACCTCGGAATTCTGAATTACCGCGGTTGTGCCTGGAGGGCTCAAACACCCAAACCTCTTTCCCGGTTGCGGCATTCAAAGCCACGGCATTCACGCGCGGAGTCGTGAAATACAGTAGGCCATCCACCATGATTGGATTGCTGTACATCGACGGTCCGTTCGCATCGCCATGATGATACTCCCAGGTAACTTGAAGCTGGTGAACATTCCCGGCATGGATTTGGTTCAGCTCAGAATACTGGTTGGCCTTATTGTCGCCTCGATAAATCGCCCAGTCCCGATAGTTATCAAAGCGGTTTCCCGATTCGGTTTCCCCATAGGAGCCGTGCGGCAGTATGGCAAACACCATAAGGACAAGCCCAGGTAGAAACCGCCGGGAAATCAAAGGCTTCGGAATAGTCGTTTCGGGGATCTTCATAGTCAGGGTTTCTGTCAGATTCGATCAGGTGTATTCTCTATTTCAACAAAGACTTGAGAGCCATATTCTAATAGGCACTGACCGCATCTGTTCCAATTCCCCACACGTGGCCAACGCAAGAACCGGATAGTAGGTCCCGCTTTAGGTAATGAAATGAAATCTGTCTCGTTTCGGTTCCTTCGCATGAGCCCCAGGGATACTAATGTTTCCCAGTTCATCTTGGTTGTGAAGTTTTGTCTCGGCGCCGTAGGTGACGGAAAGCAGGGGAAGGTTTGACAAGAAAACCTGGAACCAAGGACGAGCAGTTTGCATTGCAGTCATGATGGAGACGCTTTATAGAATGGGATTCACAACAGGGCCCGAATCAGAGCGCTGAGGATTTCCGGCCGATGCAATATAAGTACTCCTGACGGCGGTCGTTCTTCATGTCAGCAACCCGAAGGTAGAATCGGTTTCCACAGATAACAGGAGACGAATACACCTCATCGCCAAGCTGATTCTCTGCGATCAATTTGAATTCATTCGGATCGGTCGTGAAAACAAAAATCCTGCCACGGACATTGACTGAATAAATCAGATTTCCCATCAGAACTGGAGAAGCATAGAATTCGCCTCCGAGGCGCTCCTTCCACATTTCTTTGCCAGTGTCGGATTTCCAGCAAACCGCGAATCCGGCATCCATGACGGCATACAGGTAGTCATCCTTAACCAGCATGGATGGGACATAGACCCGGGACGAATTCTTCCATGCAATCCTGCCTGATCCATCCGCTTCAATGGCCACGGTATGGTTTTTAGGATAGCCACCGCCGGAAAAAACACGCTCGCCATCGGTGACCATGGTCACGACACATTCGGTTGTTGAGCCCGTGATTTGCCAAAGCAATTTTCCGGTCAGAGGTTCAAAACTCGAAATGAGATTGGCTCCAGACAGGAGAACCTGATCTCTACCGGCGGCGTTAAGTAATGCGGGCGACGTGTAATTGGCAAGAGCGGGACGCGAATGACTCCAGACCGTTTTGCCGGTTTTCGCGTCCAATGCGGTCATTTTTCCTCCGCTTCGGTGGTCCGCGGAAATGAGAATCAGATGGTTGTATATCAGTGGAGATGATCCGAATCCCTGGTGGGTTTCGAAATCACAGATTTTTTTCTGCCAGATGATTTTTCCATCCAAATCCAATGCGGAACTATAGACTGCATCCTTGTTCAGAAAGTTTATATATAGCCGGTTTCCATCGCAACTCACCGATGAAGACGCTTGCGAAGTGCGTCGATTTCCTCCCTTATTAAGGTTTCCAGTATGGACGACGGTTTGCCAGATTTCCTGACCCGTTTGGCAATCCAGGCAATGGATCCGTTGCTCCTGCTTCCCGACATCGGCCGTCGTCAGATATAGGCGATTGCCGACAATGGTAGGTGAGCTGTGACCACGTCCGGATATCGGAACTTTCCAAAGCACATTGTCAGTTTCACTCCACACCTGTGGAATCTCCTGATTGGGGAATGCGCTACCGTTACCCTGTGGACCACGCCAGGCCGGCCAATCGCGGACCGGATCAATAGCCGGTAATAGAAGCTGTGAAGCAAAAACGAGAATAAGGGCAATGATGATGCGTTTGGGCACAAGAGCTGAAATCATTTGATGCAATCGGGTTGATTTCCGGCATCGTATAGGAAATTCCCCCATTCTTCAAGTCCTGCAATTCGTGTAGGTAAAACGGCTGTTCCTTTTCCAAACCATGCAAGATAGACAAGAAAAGGCCTGACTCTTCTGCTTATAGGGGGGGCCTTCATTGTTATAAGGGCTTACTTTTAGTCATCATTTACGCCCGGACTGCCGTCCGCATTTTGGCCGATGCAGCTCGTGAATTGTTTCCGATTTCCATGAGTGTCGGGCGAATGATTTTCGGACTGATCTCACGATAGACACCCCCGCGAAAACCAGCACGGAAGTGATGCTTCACGCGACGATCTTCTCCAGAGTGAAAGCTCAGGATGGCTACTCGACCGCCCGGACGGAGGCAGTTTGGGAGTTGAGCGAGGAATGCTTCCAGGGCGTTGAATTCCTCGTTGACAGCAATGCGGATTGCCTGGAACACACGAGCCACGGAAGCGCTGGTATCTTCATCCTTTGTCCCCGTAGGCAGTGCCTGCTCGATTACGCGACGCAGTTGGTGTGTCGTCTCTATGGGAGCTCGCGCAGTGACTTCCACAATGAACTCGGCAATGCTTTCTGCATGGGGTTCATCGCTGCCCTCAACCAAGGCCCTTGCAAGTTTATTAGAGGAACAGCGTCTCAACCATTCGCGGGCAGACAATGCACGATGGGGGTTCATTCGCATGTCAAGCGGGCCGTTGTGTTTGTAGGAGAACCCACGGGCTGGATTATCGATCTGCATTGAGGACAATCCAAGGTCGGCAAGCA
>DUCD01000269.1:14458-20848 GCA_012959985.1 Verrucomicrobiales bacterium
TCTGTCAGCATGCTGGCGAGCCCGGCATAATTGCAACGACGCACAATCAGTGTCTCCTCATCGTATCCTAGTCCTCGAAGTCGCGCCTCGGAGCATGGCAGTTGTTTGGCATCCACATCGAGGGCCAGCAGTTGGCCTCCGGGCTGGAGCTTGCTCAGAAGAGCTTCGCTGTGGCCTCCGTAGCCAAAGGTCACGTCTGCTCCCCGTTCGCCCGCTTGAGGGCTCAGATGTTTAAGAACCTCAGCCACCAGGATCGGGCGATGCTGGCCTGCCGGCGTCTTACCGGCGTCAATGACTTTAGCGATGGTGGTTGGGTCAAGTTCAGGATCGAGTTCCTTATACTTCTCCTCAAAGTGGCGGGGATGAGTGCCGCGATAACGTTTCCGTCGGGCATACCGCTGCTTCGAGGAATCAGTGGAGTCAGTTGTTGGGTTGTCGTTCATGCAAGTTGACGTTTTGAATTACGAATTCCACTTTTATCCTGAATCAAGAACCCGTAGAGTATTCATCTATTAATCGAAATGAATATCAAAATACCAACTTTTTCGATGATTGCGTATAGATTCAGGTGTCCATTATCTAATCATTAGGGAATTTCACGCGTTTGATGGTTTTGATACAAAAGAAAAAGCATTTTGTCCCTTGGGTTTGGAAGATTCCCTGAATCCTGTTTTTACGGGTCAAGTACACCAGCCGTCATTTTCTCCTTTGATTTCGGTTGACGAGTGACATAATCCCGGGTGGGTCGTTAAAAATATGAAGCTTTGTATTCAAAAACACGGACCGGCATTCACGCTCATCGAACTATTGGTCGTGATAGCGGTCATTGCGATTCTTGCCGGGATGCTGCTTCCAGCTCTTTCGAAATCAAAATCAAAAGCCCAGGGGATTCAGTGCATGAACAATCTCAGGCAATTGCAACTGGCCTGGGGAATGTATGCGGATGACCACAACGGCAAACTCGTGCCCAACCTGACGAATGGAAATGCGGAAGGAAGCTGGATAAAAGGATGGCTGGATTTCAGTTCCAGTAGCCATAATACCAACACCTTGTTTCTGACCGATCCCAAACACGCCAAGCTTGCACCCTATTACAGTAAGTCCGCAAACATTTACAAATGCCCCGCCGACAAAAGCACAGTAAGAATCAGGAAAAAGATTTATTCGAGAGTACGCAGTATGGGAATGAGCACGGCAGTAGCCTGTCCGGTTGGAGGCAGTTGGTTGCCGACGCCTCCCTACAAATTGTATTTCAATCTCTCAGATATAACGGCACCTCCTCCTTCAAAATTGTTCGTGCTTCTGGATGAACACCCGGACAGCATAAATAATGGCGCCTTCGGAGTCATGATGTCGGATCCGGGGCGTCCCAGAAATGCACGAATATTCGATTTCCCGGCAAGTTATCACAATGGGGCCTGTGGCATCTCCTTTGCCGATGGACATGCTGAAATCCATAAATGGATTGATCCGCGAACAAAACCGATTCCCCGCTACAACAATAACCTGGCTCTGGGAGTAGCCTCTCCGGGCAATCCGGATATGTTCTGGCTCTCCGAAAGAGCCTCGGCAAAAAGTCATTGAAGACCCCCCTCAGCAATTTCCGTATGATTTGTAATCAGATCATTATCTGTGTCCTTGCCATGTGGTTTTGTGGATGCGGGCAAGAGAAAAACACAGCATCAGAAAGCGTTGATAGGGCTGCTGATTCCGATTTGACCGAGTATGGAGAATCTCTCCGGAGAAAGAAACCACTGCTTTTTCTGCCCCAGAACTTCCGAGAGATTCTAGAACATTTCGGCAATTTGGAATTCAATTCAGCCAGCATGTTCAGTCGATCACTCGGTCACTACCGACGAGTGAGATTTCCAAAAGGCAGCAATGTGGTTTTTTCTGAAACAGGCCGTCAGGCCGGGAAAGTTGATGTAGTTGAAGTGATCCTGATTTCTGTCGATCCGAATCGGGAGAGTGAATTTGCACTTTATAGTCCAGAGACCGGCGAGAGGCTTGATCGGTATCCTGAGAGTGTTGCATTCGACATAGAGGGCATTCACGGAGGATCTCAAAATCCGGTTCCGATGGTGTGTAACGCGTGTCATCTCCGTCAAAGGCCTTTGAATGCTATTCTGCCCTGGACCAGTCGATTGGAGGAATCCATTGCCGACGCTCGGAGGCGCGGAATTGGAATACGACAATTGCCGGTTGACCCCAAGCCTGATGATGAATCAATGCTGAATTCTATCAGGCAGATCAACACACAAATGCAGGAGCAGTTCCCCGAGTTCTATTACGATCTACGGATACTCTGTTTCAGCTTAAGTCAGTGACATTGCCCTTATGGGATGGGCGTGATAAAAATTTAATCCCATGGATTGATCACCTTTACACCGCAGCCTTCAAAATCTTTAACGTTCCTCGTGGCAATGTCCGTTTCCTGAGTTTGAGCAATGTCCACGATCATCAAATCCACCGTATCGGTGTTGAATCCCGCTTTCTCTCGCATCGCAGCAATTCTTCCATAGGCATAGGCTGATTCTACATCAAAGGAGAATATCCGGTCATCGAATGCTTCGGTAACAAAGGCTGAAAAACTGGATTCCAAAATTTTGCGACGTCTGCCCTTGGGTAAACGCGCCAATCCTCTTTGGATTTCCGCGATGGAAATGGTGCTTAACGCCAGTTTGATTGGCTTCTGAGAGCCAAGCCATTTCTTAACCTTTTGGTCGGGGGCTTCGCGCATGAGTTCTGAGACAACATTGGTATCGAGAATAATCATCATTTAAAATCAACGGCGTCACGCTTGGAACCTCGTTTGGGTAGTTCAATCTCAATGCCGGCCTTTGCTCCAAAATGCTTGTCGGATACTTCCAGAATACTGGGTGGCCTGTGCAATCTGGACCTTGAGGCCTTCTGCAGGAGGTTCCGCACGTAAGATTCCAGGGAAAGGCCTGCTGACCGGAAAAAAGCTGCTTGAGTTGTGCATCTGGCATGCGGGATTGGACGATCGCGAGCGGCGTGACTGGGAGGAGCGCCTGTCTCAACTAAACCCGGACATCGATTTGAACGCGCAGTTGAACGCCTTCAGCGAGCGGTCGGAAACCTTCGCCAAAAATCCGGAAGACACGGAGGACGACTCCTCCGATCATGGATGGGAACTTCTGCTTTCGATTCTGGAGCCAGACGATTCCAACCAGAACTGACGGTCGTCGCGCTAAAAAAAGACGAAGGGACATGTCCAAACCACCGTGCTCATTGTGATGGATCGCCTGCGAAAAAAGGGATATCTGGTCCGTAAGTTGATCGGAAGGCATCAAGCTCAGACGTCTCCCCCCGGCCGCAATCTCTGGTTTCAGCTGGAGTTGTCGATTCAACTCGATCTCTCAACCGGAGATTGATCGCCATGAAACACTCCAACGCCATCTCACGCGCCCGCCTGGTCCTGCTCGGTATTATCATCACAGTCGCCGTCATCGCCGGGCTGGTTCCCTGGCGGCTGGTCGCTCAGGATGTCGCCCAATTTTCAACCGCGCAGGTAATGGAGAAGATCGAAGGCTTGGGGAAGCGGGATGACACTCTCTCTTATCAGGAACAACCTTTGAACTGGTTGAAATTGCGTCGAGATCAAGTATTGGAGCGGGTCGTCAAGGGACTCGATCATACCAACTCAGTGGTGGCGATGAACTGTCTTGTGGTTCTCAGGGGCGCGCCCGCCACTGAACCGTTAGTGGAGGGTTTGTTGCGTGTTGCCGAGGATCACAAACATTTGTTGAGCAGAGATGCGACCCTCAGGTTGGCTGCCTATGGCGGCAGTGAGGGAGTGGATGTGGCGCTGGTTCGCGCTTTGGGAGATGACGCGCGTTTTCCGGATCCGGAGAAAAGGGCTCGCTTTGCGGAGGCCCTGGGACGGCAACAGGAGGAGACGGCCCTGCTCGGCCGCTGCCTGGGCGAGATTCTCGTCGGTGAACGGCCTGACTACAGTTTTCGTGGTTTGGTGAAGAGGTTGGTCGCGGCAAGCCACAAGGATGGACTGGCGATTTTGGAGAAATTCACGCTGGGTCCATCCTGGGGCAAGGCCGCGAGTTCGTATCTGGGTATGGCTCTGCTGGATCCCGCTGGACACGGTTTAACCGGGGCGCAGAAGGAGCTGATGTCCACCCGCTTGGTGGGTAAAGGAGAATTTGACGTCGCGCAACACGCGATGGGCCAAGCTGGCCGAATTGCCTCGGGACGAGCTACGGCCCTTTGTCCTGCGGATGCTGCGCACAGAGGATGCGTCGTCCCATGCCATCGTGATTCTGAGAATTTGGAGGGAGAAAGAAGCCTTGCCGCGGTTGCGACGGATGATGGTGGAGAAGCGCGGTTGGCGGATTCAGGATGTGGTTGTGGCCTATCTCGAAATCGAGGGAACAGATCGGGCCATCGATATTGTGGTATCAACCGGGCAGTCGGAGCGTTTTGTCAACGACCATCGGGTTCGTGGAGTTGCATTGGCTGACATTCCCCTTGACCGAAAGGTGGTTGCGCTGCGTCGTGTGGCTCGAGGCGACGTTCAGCAGATTGCCGCGCAATTGGGGATTCTAAAAGATTCGGCGCCGCTGTTATTACGGTTGTTGGCCCACGAAACCGACTTCGACTCGGTAGTGACTCTGGTGGCGCGCATTCCATCCGGGACTAACGTGGTCTTCAAGGCCCCGTTAACGAGAGCGATGCAACAGGTCCGAAATTTGAGCGAAGAGGATCTGAAGCGGAACGGCATCCCGCTCGGGGCGGTGAAAGTTCTTTCCAGGTGTGAGCAATACAAGCTGTCGGGGTGCGGTGAATTGGCGGCCGGTTTCCTAGCTTCCAAACAGAGTTCGGTGAGAGCTTCGGCGGCCCGGATCTGCGCGTTGACCGGAGTGCGGCGGACGGAGGGTCTGAATCTTCTGCACACCGAATTGAACGTAGAAGAACCCGCCGACAGAGTCTTCGCGGTTAACGAGTTGATGAAAATTCCATTGCGGAACGATGCAGAGCGGAGGGAGCGTGAAGGAGTGATATTGAGCCAGTTGGGCAGCTCGAAAGCGAGGGATACCTTGCGGGTGTTGACCACCTGCTTTGGGCGGCGGACCGTGGAGGCTTTGAGTCCTCTGATGGATGGGAACGATGTATCGACGGCGCTCTATTCGGCGTGGGTGTTGGCACAGTATCCTGATGAATCGGTAACCGTGAGGCCGTTGCGCCGGGTTGTGATCTTCTCGATGTTTCACCACCAGATATACCAGGCGGGCGCCGGGATCGATTTTTCGATCGGCTCAGGGGTTGTGTTTCATCAGGCGACTCAATGGTTGAACTCGGCGACCCACTCTGCCTCGCTACAGCCTAAGATCCCCGGCGAACTGCTTTTGCCGTTGGAGCTGAGCGACGAGGAGCAAAAGTTTCAGATGCGGGCTTACAGGCGCGGGATAGTTGTGCGGGCGATGCCTTCTTTTTCCGCGTTGAATGAGTGGAAGTTTTTCAACCACCGAATGGACGCGTCCTATTTGTCTCTGATGAGGTTTATGGCCGCGAATGACCCGACCCTGGATGGGGTGCATGTGAAGGGGCAACGGGTGGCGCATTTTACCATGAGGAAGAAGGCGGCCGAGGTTGTGGCGAGTCTCACAGGTAAGCCCGCCAACTATGTCGGGCTGACGGGTGATATCATTGCCAGTGACGCCGTGCCGACGGAGCCATACGAAGGGCAAAACAAACTCGTAGCCCGGTATCTTCTCGATCGGATCAAGCAGGCAGGCCTTGTCGCGCGACCCCAGGGGGGGAGGGAATGGGACCGGGCCGGCGAATTCAACAGATTGTTAACCCTATCGGTGAGTAGTCGGTTCGGGCCTGAGTTGGAGCATGCGTTGCGGGCTGAGCCGAGATTGAGGCAGGTCGATGTGTCCTTGGCGAACTCGGGGATCTCTTTCTTTCAAACACGGCGATGATGGGTGATCGGGCGTCGTCAGCCACCGACAACAATCAGTCCCACATAAGATTCGCGCCTACGTCGTAACTCCACACAACGTCAATATCTAGAGCCTCTCCCATAACAGCCCGTTGAAAAACTATGGCTATTGCCGTTGCGCCGGAAATGGGTGTCCGGCAAGGCGCGCTGAGCGAGAATCCCCAAAGGGGGCTTTGAACGAAGCGGAACGAAGTCGGGGGCCCATTTCCGATGCAACCCTTTCGGGCTGAGTCTATTTTGGCTCTGCTCGGCGTCTCTCCTCATTCACAGGTCCCTGAGGACATGCTCATTCCTCGTTCCTTGACCAGAACCAAAATAGATCTCAGCGGCGACAGTCATAGTTCTTCAACGGGCTGATAAGCCAGAAATGTTAGAGCCGGAAGTAAACCAGTAAAAAAAACGAAACCATT
>DUCD01000270.1 GCA_012959985.1 Verrucomicrobiales bacterium
TTGCTGATCCGGGTATCGACTGGGACGCTATCGCCCGGATGATTGCTGAAAAGGAAGAGGCCGCTAAGGAAACCGCAGAATCGGAGAAGATCATTAAGGCACCTCCGCCGCCGGTGGACACGATGGCAGAGATGACTCCGAGTCTGTCTGATCAACTCAGGAGAATCGCAGATCAAATTGAAGCGTTATAGGGGATCACCAAACCCAAATGCTAAGTGCGTAGTGTGTGAGAAACCTCTGCCGTATTTGGTACAGTATCTATACAAGGGTAGTCGTTGTCCCGTACATGGGGAGTTGAAATAGTGCCACGCAAAAAAAGTTATCGGAGTAGCGTAAGACAGCGCAGTGGATACCGTCGGGGTTCGTCAGGCCCCAGTTCCCGAGGAGGTCCGAAGAGGCGTCTCCACCAACGTATGCGAATTCGTCGCAGTCGCTAACTGTGGGGTACTACGGGGGTAAGAGGAGTGGGAACGCCAAGCGCCTCCCCAAGAAGCCGCGCGCCCGGCGACCCGAGCGCAGGCCAAGGACGAAGCGGCGCTAATGGATGCAGACCAAGCAGGAACTTGAAGAGTGGTATGAGCAGGATGACCCGTGGGAGTACACGGTCACCCCGGATGACATCTACCGCAAGCGTTTCTACCTGACAGTTCTAGAAGGCTTAGGCGAATACTACGACAGGGCATTGGATGTCGGTGCTGGTGAGGGGTTCATCACGGGGGATCTCCCCGCCGAGCAGATTCATGCCATTGAGATAAGCGACAACGCTGCGAGCAGGTTGCCCAAGAATGTCGAACGTGTGTTCGTCCCAGAGGGGACATATGATTTAGTTCTAGTGACTGGCCTGCTTTACAAACAGTATGACCATGAACGGATAGCGAGGCTGGTGTCGGACGCTGCCAGTAAGCATGTCTGTGTTGGAGGGATTGAAGATTGGTTGTTGCCTTATCCGTTCGGAAGAATGGTAGAAACATTTCGATTCCCTTACAGGGAATACACTTCGGTGTTTAATGTTTATGAGTATGAACGGTATTCCCCATGGAAGGGTTGAGGTTGGCGCACAATATTGGAGATGAAAATCATTCCAATTATCACACCCGCGAACAGATACTTGCCTGTGATGATCCGATCGGGTTTGATGGAGTCTATCGAAACGTCTATGAGAATCAAGATGTTTTGAAAGGCAAGTCTGGCATCATGTTTGTGATGGGGAATTTCCTAGGAGGAAACAATGAGTTTGATTTGAAGAATGTTCCAAAACTTGAACGCTATTGTACGTTGGATGAAGTGAAAGAATTATGCAGTCTTTATGCATTTGAAATCGGATGGCATACATGGTCGCATAGGAATCTTTGTGAACTATCCGAAAAAGAGATCCTGCAAGAAATCGCTGCACCGTTCAGAACGAGGTATCTGCGTTACCCCTATGGAGAATACTGTAACAAAGTCATAGAGTGTGTAAAACGAGCCGGGTATGAAAAGGCTTACTCTGTTATACAGGGTGTATACGATCATCCCTATAAGATGTTCAGTAACTATGTTGAAAGAATATGAACGCAGAGGTGTAGTTGTTATACCTTCCGTCTTCACCGAGGAAGAATGTGACAGGATCAAGAGCGAAGCGTATGGAGTTACAGACGATCAGATCAAAGCAGCGGGGTATAAGCATGTTCCGAGCGAACAAGCCTATAATAAGAAGTCTCTTATATTCTTTCCGGCACTAGCCAATACTTATTTGAATGACATACGCATTGATGATCGGATGCAGAACCTTGTGCGAACATTTCTGGGCGACGATGTTCGACAGATAAACAATCAAATCTACTTCCGAGAACAAGGTGACCTAGATACTTTTGCGTGGCATAGAGATACTATATTCAGAGAAGATCATATTTTTACTATGGGTCTAGCAACGGACTACCTTCAAACAGTAATCGCCATAGACGACATCACAGAGGATAACAGTCCTGTCGAATTCATTGAAGGCTCCCACGAATGGCCCACCTTCCAGCACCCTCACGACTTGAGAATATTTGAAAGGGGCGCATACAGCGGGAAGAAGTACACGGCCAAGAAGGGAGACATGATGATCTGGTCAGTTATGATCGTCCACGGAAGTGAAGAAAACAAATCAACCAGTTCTAGGATGACTTACATGAATGGCTTTTGTCGAACGAGGTCGGCAAGTGCGTATCCCGATTATCTTGTAAATGGTAAAATAGTTGAAACGGTTGATCCTAGAAGGATCCCCTAGTAGCACTTAATAAAGTTTTCCCTGTGCCTGCGATAGTAGAGCAGCGGTTCATTGAGATGGGTGACGGTGGCACCGTTTGCCAACATCCGATCCCACAGTTCCCAATCTTCACACGCGTTTTCATGTCCGGTCTTGGCCGCATATCCCGCTGCTTGTCCAAAAGATGTACGATACATTATTGAACCGTGGTGACCGTTTCTGCGCCAGCGAACGTCTCCATCCTCTATAGCGTCTAGGAGCATTGCGTCGGGGTGACGCATTTTGAACTCCCCTGTGACCATGATTTCGTAAGTAATGATGTCGGCATCTCGCAGGTGGTTGTGTTCTAGTAATTTTTCAACAGCATCAGAGCGTAGCCAGTTGTCCGCTCCCAAGAACATCGTATATTCGGTTTGAACCCTCATCAGCATGTCTTGAAAGTTGTTTACCGTGCCGAGGTTTTCCTCTCTTAGAACGTACTCAACTTCGGGATACACCGCTGGCAGGTGTGAACAGTCGCCAACACCATCATCTACAAATAGAATTTTGTCAGGTGCTTTAGTTTGAGATAGAAGACTTTCAATGCAATGTGCTGCTAGATGTCCATACCGGTAAGAGGCAATGACTACGGTCAACATTTAACGATACGCTTGTTCAGTTGGGAAGTATAGGTTTGGATCAATGTTCATGTTTTATTTGTTTTTGTAGGTTTTCGTATTTCATGGTTGCTATTATGAGTACATCTGTCTGTGGGGAGTGATATGGAATCCATCTTTGCCAGTGGTGCAGTTGGCGCTATTCTAGTTGCTGTGGCTGCAATTTTCAGGGAGCGCAACATGCGACGTAAACATAAGACTGAGCGCTACCAGTCAGACTTTCAGATTGGTCAACGATTACGAGATGAATTGCGAGCCGAGATGGATCGGCGTGAGCAGGAATATCAGGTAGACCGCAGAGAGTTGGAAGCCAGAATCACCGCTTTGGAAAAAGATGTCGAACGGTGTCATGGGGAGCGAAGAGAATTGCAGGAGTTAGTGAAATCCCTGACGGCTCCATCCAGTCCACCTGCGGGGAAGAAGCCTGCGGGGAAGAAGCCTGCGGGGAAGAAGCGGAAACCCCAATCGCCCGGGGGGATACTTAACTAACGGGTTACCTCTTTGTTGAGGGTGAAAGTTCCTTCTATGACGCGCTCTACTACACCACTAGCGTCTTCGATTTCCAGATCGTAAATCC
>DUCD01000271.1:0-592 GCA_012959985.1 Verrucomicrobiales bacterium
GCCGAGACGGTCATCATCGGAGGGGGGGCGGTCGGATGTGCCGGGGCTTACAAGTTGGCCTCGTCGGGTAAAAAAAATATTCTTCTACTGGAGAAGGAAGCAACGCCGGCATCGGTTACGACGGCGCAGGCCGCTGGACTGGTCGGTCAAGTCCGGTCCTCAATCGATCGAACGCTTCTGGCAATGTGGTCCGTCAAAACTTTTTCCGAACTCGAAGCCAACCGAGAAACAGAACCGAGTTGGAAGCAAGTAGGTTCCTTGAGAGTGGCTCTCACTGCTGAACGCGTTCAGGAATTCAAACGTCTGAAAGAAGTGGCTGATGTGGCGGGTCTTGAGGTTGATTTTTTGGAACCTTCGGTCGCCAAAGAAAAGTGGCCCTTGATGGATTTTTCGAAAGCTAAATCTATACTGTGGTGCTCTTCTGACGGATACCTCCAACCCAATGACCTCACCATGGCCTATGTAAATCTTGCCCGGAAAATGGGTGTTCGTTTTGAAACGAATACCAAAGTCATCGGATTGAATTCGAAACATGGAAGGATATCAGAAGTTCTTACGAATCAAGGTAGCATACTGACTGATACAGTCATCA
>DUCD01000271.1:650-4772 GCA_012959985.1 Verrucomicrobiales bacterium
GGTATGGCGGGATTGGATCTGCCGATCATTCCGGTAAGGCATGAGTTCTGCATCACCGTTCCTTGTGACGATATGAATCCAAACCTGCCTGTTCTCCGAATTCCCGACCTAGGCATTTATATAAGAGCTGAAGTTAATTCGATTCTGATCGGTGGCTGGGAATCCACTGCGCTATCCTTGGATCCACGTCAAAGGAGCGCACAGGATCCCATGCCCGCGATTGAAGAGGATTGGGATGTTTTAGCCGGTTTTGCAAAAAAGATGAGTTCAATGCTCCCGTGTCTGAAGTCACTTGGTATTCGACACGTTTTCAAAGGCTGGCCTACATTTGTTCCTGACGGTAAGTTCATCATTGGCGAAAGCCGGAATTGCCCAGGTTTCATTATGGCGGGGGGATGCAATGCTCATGGAGTGTCAGGCTCAGCCGGCATTGGACGGCATGTTGTAGAGTCCATGCTGGATGAGGATCCCTCGGATTATGTAAAAAGTCTGAGCCCGGATCGGTTTCTGGATCAGGAATGGGATTGGCAAGGCGCTCAGCAACAGGCGAAGAATGTCTACCAGACCTATTATTCCATTGATCATTGACTGAAGACTCTGGAACGATTGGGCAATGCGAGTTGTGGTTCAAAGAGTTTCCGAGGCTTCGGTCCGGATAAATGGAGAAGTTCGAGGTGAAATCGGATTGGGGTTCATGATCCTACTGGGCATCGAGTATGGAGATGACTCTCAGGATGTGGAATGGTTATGTCGGAAAATCACGAATCTCAGGGTGTTTGGCGATGATCAGGGATTAATGAACCGATCGATAAAGGATGTCAGTGGAAACAGTCTGGTCATTAGCCAGTTCACGCTTCATGCCTCCACCAAAAAAGGAAACCGACCCTCTTTCATTCGAGCTGCCAAACCGGAACACGCGATTCCTCTATATGAAATTTTCCTTGAACAACTTTCCGAAATGATCGGGTGTCCGGTAGAGAAAGGAGAATTCGGCGCAGACATGAAAGTGGCACTTATCAATGATGGGCCGGTGACTCTCATCATCGATTCAAGGAATCGGGAATAGGAATCGCAATTCAGGAAACGGTTCCACCGGTGCAACTGCTGCCATGGCCGGCAGAACAGGCCAGACAATGGTTTCCGGTTTGAATGGGATAATCCTGCAATTGATCGGGAGTGATATCCCACAGGGACAGAGGCTTACCATTTCGGATCTGCATTCCGAGCATTTGATTGAAATCACAATCAAATATCTCGCCCTGATACCCTACGCTCAAAGTTTGCCGACACATGAGTCCGTCCAGAGTTGCTGGATTGAAGTTTTCAAGCAGCAGGTCCATATACTCCTCAAGTTTTCCCTGTCGTTGAAGATCTTCTGCAAAACGAGCAATGGGCTGGTTTGTAATGGTGAAAAGGCGGGTGAAACGGATTCCGAAATCCCGCATCAGAGCTTCCTTGTATTCTGCTTCCAAGGCCTTTTGCGAAGGTGGTAGGTTTAAGCCAAGTGGGTTGTAGACAAGATTGAGAAGTAGCTTATCACCATACCCTAAAGCATTTAATTGCTTTAATGCCCGAATGCTCTTTTCAAATACGCCATTGCCTCGTTGACGATTGACGTTTTCCGCGGAATAGCAGGGGAGTGAAGCAATTATTTCCACCTTGTTTTCCGCAAGGAAACCAGGCAGCGATTCATACCCCGGTTCCTCAAGGATGGTCAAATTGTTGCGATCCATCACATGGCATTTTGATTCCCTCGACAATTTAACAAAATACCTGAAAAACTCACTCATTTCAGGTGCTCCTCCCGTGATGTCGACAATTCCGGGACGATGAAGGCGTATCCAATCTCCAATACGCTGTGCCGTGGATTCATCCATCATTTCCGTACGCCAAGGTGCCGCGTCGACGTGACAGTGACGGCAAGCCTGATTGCATTTACGTCCGAGATTGATCTGCAAGGTCTGCAGGGAGGTTCGTGCCAAACGGGTCCGGTTTTGTTTAATCTTTTTTTCGAATTGATTCATCGTCGGATTTGTGATGGTTCAACGGTGATTATATTCCTTTTCACGTTTATCTTCATACTCTCGCCACTCCAAAACCGTATCGATATCTGTTAAGGTTCTCAAGAGAGAACAGGAGAGTCTTTCCTTTTCGGCCTGCTTCAATGTCTGCTGCAGAACTATTTCCGTGCTCCATGAGATCCCTTTGAACACAGTTTGATGCAACGCATTCATGCCGATCAACCAATATCCACCGTCACGGGAGGGTCCCAGCACAAGGTTAGATTCTTCGAGTTTGTTAAAGGCCATTTCCAAATCGCTTTTTCCAACTTCCGGGCAATCAGATCCGATCAAAAGGACTTTGTCATAACCCTGATCGAAAGAGTCCCTGAAAGCAGATGACATTCGGAATCCAAGATCACCCTCAGATTGGGCACAGGTCTTCCACTGTGGATTCAATTTCCATTTCGATAAATCGAATCCTGATCCTGTGTCAGTGATCAACAAATGGATGTCAGGGAAACTCTTCAATCGATTCAGTAGAACGTCGACCATCTGTAGATAGGCTTTACAAGCTTGATCCGGGCCGATTGATTCAGCCAGTCGAGTTTTGACTTTTCCCGAGACCGGCTCCTTGAGAAAAACCATCAGACAATTACCTTTTTGATGCGACTCCATGATTGACGGCGGGTATCTACAGAAAATAGGATGGGGCTGCTTCCATACAGCTGATTATGAGTAAAACTAAAAGTAAGACGGTAAAAAATATTACCTCTGTTCTTAACGAAGAGCGAGTGTTTCCCCCTTCCAAGGAGTTTTCAAAAACAGCCCATGTCAAATCGATGGCACAATACCGGAAAATGTATCGTGAGTCCATTGACAATCCGGAGGCATTCTGGGCAGCTCGGGCAAAGGAGGAGTTGGTATGGATTAAACCGTGGAAAAAAACCCTTCAGTGGAAGACTCCTGACGCGAAGTGGTTCAGCGGGGGACAGATCAATGTAAGTGAGAACTGTTTGGATCGTTTCCTTGATACTCCTATCGCCAATAAAGCTGCCATTATCTGGGAAGGTGAACCGGATTCCGATGAGAACCCGGGTGAGCAAAGGACATTGACCTACCGTCAATTGCATCGGGAAGTTTGCCGATTTGCAAATGTGCTGAAAGCAAACGGTATTCGAAAACGTGATCGGATCATTATATATTTACCCATGGTCCCAGAGGCTGCCATCGCGATGCTGGCTTGTGCCCGGATCGGCGCGGTTCATTCTGTGGTATTCGGTGGATTCAGTGCCCAATCTGTTGCGGATCGCATTCAGGATTGTGGGGCAAAAGCGGTGATAACGTCCGACGGCAGTTTCCGGCGAGGATCCATCGTGCCGTTGAAGCAGAATGTCGATGACTCTTTGAAGATCAAGGGACCTGATAAGAAACTTTTAAGTTCTACAATTGAAAAAGTCATTGTTCTTCGCAGGACCGGGGAAAAGGTAACCATGAAACGGGGTCGAGATGTCTGGTGGCATGAGGAGATTCAAAAAGTTGGTTCCCATTGTCCGCCGGCAAAACTCGACTCAGAACATCCTCTTTTTGTTCTCTATACCAGTGGATCCACGGGAAAGCCCAAAGGTATTCTGCATACTACCGGTGGATATTTGCTGTACGTGAAGATGACAAGTCGCTACATATTCGACCTGAAACCGGAGGACGTTTATTGGTGCACGGCGGATATTGGTTGGATCACAGGCCACAGCTATGTCGTATACGGGTTGCTCTCCAACGGGGGGACCACGGTGATGTATGAAGGCGCACCTAATCATCCTGAACCGGATCGGTTTTGGAATATTGTGGAGAAATATGGGGTCACAATTCTCTATACGGCTCCAACGGCCATTAGGGCCTTTATGAAATGGGGTGAGCAATGGCCTAAAAAGCATGATCTGACTTCATTGAGATTACTCGGTACCGTAGGTGAACCGATTAATCCGGAAGCTTGGATGTGGTATCACCGGGTTATCGGTGGAAAACGCTGCCCTATCGTCGATACCTGGTGGCAAACAGAAACCGGTGGCATCATGATTACGCCTCTACCAGGCGCAACGCCTACGAAACCCGGGACTGCCAC
>DUCD01000271.1:4883-18634 GCA_012959985.1 Verrucomicrobiales bacterium
AGGGACAAGAAGCGATTCAAGGAAACCTACTGGTCTGAGGTGCCGGGGTATTATTTTACCGGAGATGGCTGCCGACAGGATAAGGATGGTTGTTTCTGGATCGTTGGACGAATTGACGATGTATTGAATGTGAGCGGTCATCGCATAGGCACTGCGGAAGTGGAAAGCGCTCTTGTCAGTGACCGTCGCGTGGCTGAGGCTGCGGTTGTGGGGCGACCCCATGAAATCAAGGGCCAGGCATTGGTTGCTTTTGTCACCTTGAAAGGCAATGTTCAAGCCGATCCCGAATTGAAGGAGGCTTTGCGCAGGCACGTTGGCAAGGAAATCGGTGCTGTGGCGAAACCTGATGATATCCGTTTTGCCGATGCTCTTCCTAAAACCCGCTCCGGAAAGATTATGCGACGACTGTTAAAGCAAATAGCAGTCGGTGAAAAGATACAGGGTGATACGTCGACTCTGGAAGATTTCGCTGTGTTGGCAGCATTAAGTGCCAGTGACGAATAAGTTCACACTTTGTCGATAGGTTAACGGAATAGTCAGAGAAAAAGCACCTCAGGGACGTGTATAGAGAATTTTGTCGATTACCGGCAAATAGGCAGTGGTAGGGCTACTGTGTCAGTCACACGACCAGGGCTAGGTGTGAAGCAAGCGGCGCGCTGGGACAGCACGCCCTACCTATTCGCTCCATTTTCTATGCTGTTTATTCATGTGAACATCAGAATCTCGGACGTTGCAGGATACTTGGTTAAAAACCGACGGCTACTAACGGTGTTTGGATGGATGTTCCTACTGAGTTTTTACGTGGCTTCTACCACAGCTTTGTCAGGGGATCAGGAATTCTGGAGGCAGTTTCGGAAAACAGATGGCTTAGGTGAAACGGCATCCTATCACCTGTCGATGAGCAACAATCAGGTGATATGGGTCTGTCACCAGGAAAGTGGACGAATATCTCGATCGGACGGTTACCCATTCGAAGGTCCAGGAGGGGCTCTGTTCAAATTCTACAACGATCCGGAAAAAGGCATTTATCGGCTTTATGAAGAAAACGGGCAAATCTGGTCGCTGATCCAGGGAGGCGTGCGGGTCATCGTTAAATTCGATCGAAACATATATCCTTTTCCGATCGCTGCAATGAATGAGGATTTAGCGGCAAATCCTTCGAAAATGTACCGCACTGCCCTCAGTCCATTTCCAATGATTCCCTATGAAAACAACCGTTCTTTGATTTTATTATCCGACGACCTACTGAATTTCAATGTTGGGGATGAATCCACACTTTCTCTGTTGTCTGGTTCTAAATTGACCCACCAGAATCTTTTCGGAATGGGCCGGTCTCCACGTGATAATTCACGGTTATGGTTGGCGGGCAAAAACGGGATCACCCTATTGTCTTTCTCCGAAAGTTTTAGTGAAAAGCCTTATGAGATTACTGAATACCCATTGCCGGAGGGGTTTCAATTATCAGAAAGTTCTGTATTCGAAAATGATACGAGGATCGTGACAGCTCTAGCTGTGAGTGTATCAGATGGACGGGACTTTTTTGCCCATTTTGACTTGAAGGATCAAAATTGGATACTGCAGTCGTTGCCGGAGTCGTTGAGTCTGTCCTACTGCTGGCCCGGAATTGATAACGAAATTTTGGCATGGAATGAAAATCCGGGAGAAGCTTCCTTGATCCGGTTTCCCAATCGTACCAACTCTGATTATACTCCTGAAGAAGTTGTGTTGAGTCGTTGCTTCGATGTTGTTCGTTACGAGGGCGGTCGGTTTTTCTTAGCAGGCCCTGAAGGCGTTTTTCATTACGCCCCACCGATATGGCGAAAACCGGCGGAATTAAAGGATATCCGACTCTCATTCAGGAAAATCATAGAAGACCTTTCCAACCCCGGAAACCCGATCATCTGGGGGATCAATCCCTCCAGCCTGATTCGATTTCAAGAAGGAGAAGTGAAGATTTTTCCTTTACCTCAAGAGATGACTCGGGGAATTCAATCGCCTCATCTGCATCTTTCAATCATTCGCAAGATTTTGATGATAGGAGTGGAAGATCGCTTGTTCTCGTTCCATACCATTCAGGAAGAATTTGAAGTCATTCGTTCTACCCGTTGTCGGGCCATAGGCACTTCCGGTTCCGACTTGGTGGTTCAGTCGTTTCCTGAAGGCCTGCCGCCGGGATCGTATCATATTGAATTTTACAACGGCACTTCCTTTTTGCCTTATGCAAGTATCGAAGAGGATTCCGGTGAATTGCCTCAGCTCGATTTTTTTTATCAGAACGATCCTGAAGGATCTGAAATTTGGTTGGGGGGAACTGATGGAATCCGTCTCGTGAAAGATGGGCAGGCTATGGTTTTCGGAGGAGCCGGAACGGCCATGTTGGACGAGAACGGAGCCTCTACCATCCTGCAGTTGGACGACGACCGACTCTGGTGGGGCGGGTTGAATCAAATCATCGAATACACTGACGGTATTTGGAATCCGATTCGTGCAGAAGAGTTTGACACGGTTTACGATCTGGAACTTGGAGAGGAGGAGGATGTCTGGGTTGCGACCGGAAGCGGGTTGTTCCGTTACTTCAGTGAATCGTGGATTTCAAACGCTGCCCCGGAAGGATTGGATGCCACGGCCGTATATTGCCTCCTAAGAGATGGAAGCGGACGACTCTGGGCAGGTACCTCAAACGGTATTTATCGATATTATCCGGAAGCGGATCTTGATGAACCGAGCATGAAAATCGACGAAGAAAGCAGCTCGAAGAGGATCAGTCGTGACAGTTCTCAACAGATCGGTTTTCAGGGGATGGATCGATGGCAGCAGACTCGGGCGCATCGTTTGTTATACCGCTACCAGATTGACAATCAGAATTGGAATTCATTTTTTGAAGCCAAAAACAATACCATTTCCTTTGCATTTATGGAACCGGGGCGACACCAGATCAACTTTCAAGTGATGGATCGTAATGGGAATATTCAAACGGGATTCACCTCTCATGAATTTGAAATCATACTTCCCTGGCATGAAGATTTCCGGTTGACCGTTATCGTAGGATTCGGTGGAATGATGATGCTTTTCTTCATTGGCTTGAGTTACCGGAAACATCATCAATTGGTCCACAGCTATTCACAGGTGGAACAAAAAGTGACTGAGCGCACGCACGAATTGGAGCGAGCCAACCAGGCATTGCTTCACAGTCAGAAAATGCAGGCATTGGGGACTTTGGCTGCCGGCATTGCTCACGATTTTAATAATATCCTTTCAATCATCAAAGGATCGGCGCAATTGATCGAGAATGACCCCGATCAATCGATAAAAGCCAAAACCCGATTGAATCGAATCAATACGGTCGTTGATCAGGGCACTACTTTGGTTCAATCTCTTCTCGGTTTCTGCCGATCTGATCCGACGCATACAACGGACTTGGATTTGGAGAAAATAATAAGAGATACTGTCAACCTTCTTGGCGATAGGTATCTGCATAAAGTGGATATCGTGTTCGATATCCCCAGTGATTTGATGACCGTTCGGAGTTCCAAAGACTTAATTCAGCAGATCCTGCTTAATCTGGTGATGAATGCCGTCGATTCTATAAAGGATCGGGGTTGCATTACTTTTCAAGCGGAAAATTTAAACAAACTTCCTGAGGATATGGTATGGAGACCTCTTTCTACCCCTCCTTACGTGCTTATCAGTATTGCTGATACCGGAGGGGGAATTGCCTCGGATATACGGCCTCGAATTTTTGAACCTTTCTTTACAACAAAATCATTTTCCACTCGTCGAGGAACAGGCTTGGGATTGTCCATGGTCTATAAGCTCGCGGAAGAAATGGATATAGGTATAGTTGTGCAGTCCGAGATCGGAAAGGGCAGTACTTTTTCAATCGTCATACCGAGATCATCTGATACGGCATCAAATCAAATTTCATCATGAAGTCCGCGAAGATTCTGATCATAGAAGACGATGATCTTCAATATGAAATTTATGAAGAGACTCTTTCTGATTATCAGGTGAATCAGGTGAGGACCGGCACGGATGCCTTGAAGCAGATATCGATTCTGAAACCGGATTTAATCTTATTGGATCATGTATTAGATCAGGGGGAACTTGGGCTTGATTTCCTGCCCGAATTGAAAAGCCTTTTGCCGCATGTGCCTATCATTGTGATTTCTGGAGCACTCGAAGTGCATCAGGAATTTCAAGCATTGCAGGGTCCCCGTCGGGCTCATTATTGTCTCACCAAGCCGGTCGATATTCACAAACTTTCTGAAACAGTGAAGACTGCTTTGAGGGACTGTGGTGAAACGGAGGTGATTCGGCAATTTGAGTCTTTGGAGAAATCTAAGCGAGTTGACGTCCAGGATCTTCTGAGCCGATCCACCGACCGGCTTCATCGTCAGACCTTGATTCGCAAGCGCTTGGTAAACAAATCGGATCGTCCCAATGTTTCCGCGTTTTCGAGAGATTTCAAAGTGTCGCGACGAACCATCGTTCGGGACATTCAGGAACTCATTCGGCGGGGAGAAGTGGATTCAGACATTTTTCCGGGATGGAGCGAATCGAATCCCTCCTGATCAATTTCAAGAACTCAGAATTTTTGTGCTGGCGCGCTTTAATCGTTTCAGTCCGGATTCTGATTTCGCCTCAATGTAACAACGAAACACCGGTTCCGTGCCACTGGCACGAAAGGCAACCCACTCTTCACCGGGAAGCAGGAATTTGAATCCGTCCGTGGTGATGAATTTTTCGACAGATCGGCTTCCGATTTTGTCCAATCCTTGAGCAAGCCGTTTCAGCAAAATGTCTTTCTGCTTGGGAATCACTTTTATATTAAGACGATCGGTGTAGAATGGTCCGGTTTTTTTCTCAATGGCTGTCAGAATCTTTTTCAGGGATTTCCCTTCGGTTGCCACTAATTCTGCCATCAGCAAACAAGCCAGAATTCCATCTTTTTCTGGAATGTGCCCTTTGACGCTCAAGCCACCGGACTCTTCACCTCCGACGATGATTGGTTCACTTTCCATTAAGGCACCTATGTGTTTGAACCCCACTGGAGTTTCGTGAACCATGACGCCCAGAAGTTCGGCAACCGCATCGATTTGGTGGCTGGTCGGAACGGTTCGAACAGCGGCTCCGGTCCAGCCTCGGTTCTTTTTGAGATGATAGAGGGTCAAGGGGAGAATTTGGTTCGGTGTCAGCCAAGTTCCATCTTGATCTACGATTCCGAATCGGTCGGCATCTCCGTCCAGTCCCAATCCTAATTTTGCTTTTCGAGATAGGATCAGGCGGCGTACCTGTTCCATTCCTTCGGCGCTGGGTTCTGGTCCATGACCCTCGAAACCCGGGTTCAGATAATCATGAAACGAGGTGATTTCGGTCCCTGATTCTCTTAAAAGTTCATCCAGGTAACCTCTGCCTGTGCCAAACATAAACTCAAGCCCGATCTTTAGTTGGGCTTTCCCTATAACCTTAAGATCGACCAATTTTCGGATTCGATTGAGATATCGTGGTTTGGGGTCAAAAGTTTTGCATGAATAAACTCCGGGAGAAGAAACTTTCTCGGGTTGCCACTTCTTTTTCTGCAACACGGCCACACGTTTCTCTATTCTTCTTGTGACGTCAGCCGGGGCACCTGCGCCATTCTCCATGGACAATTTGAAACCTTGGTATTCCGGCGGGTTGTGGCTCGCCGTCAAGTTGATCCCGGCAATGGCTTTGCGCGTTCGTATGGCGAAGGAGATGACGGGAGTCGGAGTGTCCCGATGGCACATCAGGGGAGTCAGTCCGTTTATTTCCAGGATTTCACAGACAGTGGCTGCAAACTCAGGCCCCAAAAAACGGGTATCATAGCCGACGATGACCTCGGGTTTGAATCCGTATATGGAGGATTTGGGATTCTCGAGTTCTGATTGGAGATATTCGGCAGTGGACTGAGCAATCAAGCGGACATTGTTAAAGGTAAAGTCACGGGCGATCAGTCCACGCCACCCTGAAGTGCCAAATTTTATAGGAGGATTAGACATCTTGCTTAAATGAGGGAAGCCGTCTGATTGCGGTAGGTTTCTCTGAAACAGAAGAGGGTTTTATCAGTCACGCTGCCAGTCAAATGCCTGATTTTTGAGTTCGTAGACGAAACCCACAGCTTGAATACCCAGAAAAACCAGCATTGAAACCAGGATCCAGTCCGGACGGACTTTTAGGAAATCCTTATAGACAACGGCCCAAGGGTAAAGGAAAACCACCTCGATATCGAAGAGTATGAACAACATGGCTACTCTATAAAACTTAACGGAAAATCTTGCTGAGCCATCACCCACAGGCAGCATGCCGCACTCATAGGCAGAATCTTTTATAGGGCTTGGTTGTGAGGTTTTTCCAACGAGGCTCGAAAAAACTAAAGCACCCGCAGCAAAACCGCCTGCTGCCAATGCTAATATCAATACCGGAATGAACTGGACCAATTGTGCCGATTCCATATAGGCAGGACCTTAGAGATTCCCCGCCCCCTTGCAAGCTCAATTGAAAACCGAGCCGACAGTTTTTTTTAGTAAATTGCATCTTTCTGCTTGCCTTTTGGGGTGCGAAATCAAGACTCTTCACGCCTTATGCATTCAGAAGAACACGGAACAGGTCAAGGGATCGAGTTTTTGACTTGGTTGGAAAATAACAAGAAGCAGGCCATAATCGGGGTAACGATACTGGTCGGAGTGGGATTTATAATCTTCGCTGTCAAATCGATTAATGAACAAAAGGAGAACAGTGCCAATCAAATGCTATTTGCATTGGCTCCCAGTGTGGGACCTGAGTCAGAAGACGATGCCTCATCCGCCCGTGACTATTTAAAGGTGGCTGATGAATACCCAGGCACTCAGGCAGCTTCTCGAGCCGTTTTATTGGCCGCCGCCGCCTATTTTGAGGATGAGCAGTACGATAAGGCTGAGGAAACATTTTCGCAGTTTATCCAAGCCAACCGCAACAGCGATTTTCTGAATGAAGCAGAATTGTCTCGTGCCGTTTCTCTGGACGCCCTGGGGAAAACCACCGAAGCGATTACTGCTTACGAAAAAATAATCGACCAAAAACCGTCTCAGCCGACTTCAGAGTCGGCCCGCCTTTATTTGGGGCGTTTGAAAGAAGAATCAGGCGGTGTGGAAGCGGCCCTGAAACTATATGATAAAATCATTGAAGATGCCTTGGGGCGTCAGGCTCCTTTTGAAGCCCGTCAAAGGAGGGATCAGATTTATAGCTCTCACCCTGATTTAAACCCCGAAAACAGTCTGGAAGAGCCTGTTGCTCAATTTGAGTCCAGCAGCGATAATGACAGCGCTCAGACTTTGATTTCCGAGGTTGTTGAGATCCCGACGAATGCTGCTGATTCTCAGACCGAGGAGAAAGAAGCTGAGAAAACTGAATCATCCACTGGTGATAAGGGTTCTGAAGACGAATTACCTGAGATCGATAACTCCAGCGACTCTGAAACTTCAGGGGATTCACCGGAATAACCTGGGTGCTTGCATTGTAGCGTCAACTGTCTCCCGTCGAAAAGACACCTACCCTCGCCGAAAAACACGTCTACGCTGTGAAATTCGATGAATGGCATGGGGATAAGACGTTCATTGCATGAGTCTTCATGGAGAGGATTGAAGTAGCCGCGGGAGTCCTATTCCGCAGTGGAAAGCTCCTGATCACAAAAAGGAAAAAAGGATCACATCTAGGTGGGTATTGGGAGTTTCCGGGAGGGAAGAGAGAACGCGGTGAGACCTTCCAACAATGCCTGCAGAGGGAATTAAAGGAGGAAATCGGAGTCGAGGTAACCGTTGATGAATGTCTGCATGTTAAGAGCCATCAATACCCTGAAAAGTTAGTCTACATTGAATTCTTTCTTTGCTTAGCTGCAAAGGGGGATCCACATCCACTGGATTGTCAGGAAATCAAGTGGATTAAGAAAAAAGAGCTGAATAAATATGAATTCCCCGAAGCAGATTCGGAGTTACTTCAAATATTGGCAGTTCGGCCGAAGCTCTGGTCACCCTCAGGAAATTGACATCACACGTTGCCCGGCGGACCTTCATCGCTACCATTATCAGTTCCTGCACCGCTACCATTATCAGTTCCTGCACCGCTACCACTCAATGTTATTACGAGCTCTTCTCCACACGATACGCATTTGCCTTTAAGCAATTTGCGACCGTTCTTGGCGGTTCCTTCCTCCACATCGAGGATTTCTTTTCGTTCTCGACAATTCGAACAATAAGCTTTGTGCATAATAAATTGCCAAGACCTTTCCCGGCACTCATTCAATCAACTCCCGGCTATCATTTATTCCTGCCTTGATGCTGAATTCATGGCCTGATTTTAATTTCAGTAACTGAGCCCCTTCAGAGTTCTACCGGTAAATCCAGTGTTTCTGTAAGAAAGTCCAAGCCATGGCAACTGTATCAACACAGGCATGATATTCATGCCTCAGGTGTTATCGGCCAGCTACCTTAAAGCCTCGATTCTTTCCGTCAACTTGGAAATCGCTGATAGTTTGTCTAATGATTCTCAGTAGAATTGTTGGTTTTACTGATATTTGTTGAATTTTCTCTGCAATTTGGGCAGTCATTAACCCTATGAAAACGATTCTTCAGTGCATTTCTTTCGTAAATCTCCTAAAAGTTTGTGTTTTCCAATTTGGTTTGATCGGAATTTTTATGGTTTTTATGGTTTTCTCGGTGGAGGCGACGGAAAAAGAAGCATTAAAAAGCACCGACCTCATAGAAAAGGTTGAAAAAACCGATTGGATAAGCCTATTTGACGGAAAAACGATGAAAGGGTGGAAGGCATCCGATTTTGCCGGTCAAGGTGAGGTTGAAATCAGGGACGATTCTCTACACCTGGGAATGGGAGCCTCTTTGACCGGAATCAGCACCACAAGAAAAGATCTGCCCACTACAAACTACGAGGTTGAGTTGAAAGCCATGCGCGTTGACGGGTTTGATTTCTTCTGTGCACTGCCTTTTCAAGTAGGGAAGGAGCCCTGTTCCCTGATCATAGGAGGGTGGGGGGGGGGTGTCATTGGACTTTCCAGTATCGATGGGTTTGACGCATCCGAAAACCCCACGACATCTTACAGAAATTTCGATGAAAAAAAGTGGTATCAGATCCGCTTAAAAGTCACCGATGCAAAAATTGAAGCTTGGATTGATGCAGAGCAAGTGGTCGATGTCACCAGGGAAGGAAAGAAATTCAGTATTCGCCCTGAGGTTGACCCTTCCCTTCCTTTTGGTGTCGCCTCTTATTCCACCAAGGCCGCCATCAAGGATTTTAGATTACGTCGACTAAACTAAAATCCGGTGGCAGTGCCCCTCTTCAAGCTATGATGTCGTAGATAGGATCGACTTCTTCGACTCCCACCAGTTTTTGGTCGAGGCCGTTATAGAAATAGGAAAGATGATTGGGGTCGAAACCCATTTGATGCAGAACGGTGGCATGTAAATTCCGGACGTGCAGCCTATTTCTTACAGCGTTACTACCTAGTTCATCGGTTTCGCCATAACTGATACCGCCCTTGATTCCTCCGCCGGCCATCCACATTGTGAACCCATAGGCGTTGTGGTCTCGTCCCGTGCCTTTGGCGTATTCCGCAGTGGGTTGGCGTCCGAATTCCCCCCCCCAGATAATCAGAGTTTCATCCAGGAGTCCCCGCTGTTTGAGATCCTTGATGAGTCCGGCAATGGGGCGGTCTGTATTGCCTGCGTGGTAATTGTGGTTCTTTTCCAAATCACCGTGAGCATCCCAGTTGGAGTCATTGTGAGCTCCGCCTGAATAAATCTGAATGAATCGCACCCCTCGCTCCACTAATCGTCTGGCAAGGATGCATTTCCGCGCAAAGTCCTCAGTTCGTTCATGGTTCAGTCCGTAGAGGTTTTTCACATGGTCAGGTTCGGCATCGACATCGATGGCTTCAGGAGCGGTGGACTGCATCTTGTAAGCGAGTTCGTAACTGGCGATTCTGGCTGATAGGCTTGAGTTGTCGATGCGATCCTGAAAGTGAGTTGAGTTCAGGTGGTTCAGCGAATCAATCAGTCTTCTTTGCTCCTGATTGGGCATGTTGTGGACGTGACGTAGATTCAGGATGGGATCACCTTGAGAACGAAATACGGTGCCTTGAAAACTGGCGGGCATGTAGCCTGATGTCCAGTTCTTTGCACCACTGATCGGTCCTCCGGTTTTGTCCAGCATAACCACATATCCCGGGAGGTTTTCATTGATGCTGCCCAGACCATAGTTGACCCACGAACCCAAAGAGGGTTTTCCACTGATCAAGGAACCGGAGTTCATCATGAGCATGGCTGAACCGTGAATGGGAGAATCTGCCTTCATGGAATGGATAAATGCCATATCGTCGACGCAGGTTGCCAAATTCGGGAAAAGTTCTGAAACCCATTTGCCTGCCTGACCGTATTGATTGAAACTCCATTTGGGTCCCACGACACGTCCTTGAGTCTTGTGACCTCCGCGGCCGAAGGTTTTTATATCGATGGTCTTTCCATCCAATGGGTAGAGTTTGGGCTTATAGTCGAAAGTATCGACATGACTGGGTCCTCCGTACATGAACAGGAAAATGACGTTTTTGGCTTTCCCAGGCAGATGTGAAGGGCGCGGTGTCAGCGGGTTTAGATGACTTGAATTCGCTTTTGATTCTGACACGATAAAACCATCCCGACTGAGCATTCCGGCCAGAGCCAGAGAAGTGAAACCTCCTCCGATAGTGTTGAGGAATTCACGGCGATTGGTGCGACCGCAGAAGGTGTTATGGGGACGACAGTTTTGATTTGGCATGTGATTCCTATATTTGTAGAAAGATCAGTCTAAATAAATGAATTCGTTCAAGTTCAGCAACAGGAGACAGAATCGGTTCAAGGCGACAGTAGGCTCCAGTTGATAATCCTGTTTTAAATCGTGAATCAGTTCGAGGCAGTGGTCAATCTCCTGATCCTGAGGATTTCTGCATACCGTTAGAAAAAATCCGAGTTGGATTTGTTTTCGGAGTTCATCCCCCGCTTCAGCCCTTAATCGGGCGGCGAGGATTTCAGCCTGATCGTTAAGAAAACGGCTGTTAATCATGTTCAGAGCCTGAGTTGGAACAGTGGTTGAAAATCGCACAGGGCAAGGAGCGTCGGTATCAGCAAAATCAAATGAAGTGAGTTCAGGCGGTTTCAACGATCGTTTGATGTTGATGTAAATACTGCGGCGGGCCTGTTCCTCCGGAGATGATTTGCCCCATTTACCGGCTCCGGTGGAGGAGGTTTTCAAAACGGCATCATCCAGTCTGGGAAACATGCTGGGTCCATTTCGTTTAAGGCTCAAGTTGCCGGAGGTTTCGAGAATGGAATCCCTGATCTCCTCGGCGGTAAGGCGTCGCATATTGAACCTCCAGAACAATTGATTCTGTGGGTCTTTATCCAGACCTTCTTTTTGACCGGCTGAAGACATTTGGTAAACCTGTGAGCTCATGATTAATCGGTGCATCTGTTTTATACTCCACCCATTTTTCACAAATTCCGTAGCCAGCCAGTCCAATAAATCCGGGTGAGTGGGCAGTTCTCCGAAATAGCCGAAATCGTTCGATGTCGGGCAGATGCCCCGGCCGAAATGATGCTGCCAGATGCGGTTCACCATGACCCGAGAGCTTCGGGGATTATCGGGATTTGTGATCCACCTTGCCAGGGCCATTCGTCGACCTGAGGTGCTTCGGCCATTTTGCGGCTTTTTTATGGACGGCTGGTAAGCGCCGAAAATCTGTGGGAGGGTTGGCTCGACTTTGTCGCCTTTTGAAATCGAGTTGCCTCTATTATGAACGTGCAGGTCGGGAACGGGTCCTTTAGATTCCTGCACCATCATGACTTGAATCAAGTTATCCGGGGGAGCCGATTCCAGAGTCTTCAGTTCGTTAATCCATTGCTTATATTCTTTTACCTGTTGATCGGAGAATATGTCTTTACCCTGTTGTCGGATGAGTCTTGAAATGTTGAGTTTCGGTTTTGGTCCGGTCGCGGTAAGTGCCAGATCGAACAGTTGACTGCCTTCTGAATTACGGCAATGAACACTCAGCACATTCCTGCCGGTTTGTAGCGCATTGACGAATTTACGTTTTAAAGTGTGGTTAATGTAGCGGGTGACGTACCCGTGGAATTCGGCAATGAGTTGCCCGTTCAGGAAAATCTCCACATCCTCATTGTGATAGATCGACAATTTCAGTCCTGAAGGAATGGAGTTCAATAGGAACGATTTCTGTAACCAGATTTCCCTCGTATTCCACTGCGTGTTCTCTCTTGAACCCGGGACTCCCTTGCCGAAAGGAGCCGATCCTTCTTTCCAGTTTTTTTCGGTCTCGGCTCGATAACTGACCTTTGACCAATCCCCTCCGGGTTTTCTGGTCGTGTAATACCAATCCTGAGGTGTTGTCCTTGAATCGGAAATCAGAATTGGATTCCTGGGCCCATCCGGCATTTCCAAATCCTTTTTCCAATCAGGGTGCTTTTGGGAAAACTGGTTGCGTGCTTTGGATTCCATCGAATCGATCCTGCGGATCAGTTCGGCCGTTTTCCTTTCACGATTGATTCTGATTTCTTTCGCGGCTGATTTATCGGCGACCTCACCAATTGTTTCGATTACCCGCTTTTTGTCATGGTGAGTGATTCCGTGAAAAAAGGACATGAAACGATAATAATCCACTTGTGGAAGTGGATCTCCTTTATGGTCATGACATCGGGCGCAGCCCATCGTCATGCCAAGGAAACCTTCGGAAGTGGTCCTTAAAATATCATCCAGGACATCGTATTTATGCTGGAGTGGGACGGCGGGTTCATCATCCCACTGCATCAAGCGGTAGAATCCTGTGGCGATCAGCGATTCCTTGGTGACCACTTCCAGTTCGTCTCCAGCGAGTTGCTCCATGATGAATTGGTCGTAGGGAATGTCCTGATTTAAGGCGTTTATGACATAATCACGATACCTCCAGATGTGTTCCTTGACCGAATCTCTCTCGAATCCATTGGATTCAGCAAAGCGAACCAGATCCAGCCAGTGACGGGCCCATTTCTCCCCGTAGTTTGGTGATTTCAGAAGTTCATCGATCAGATCAGACCATGCATTAGGTGAATCGTTCGCAATGAAAGTTTCGACTTCCTGAGGTGACGGCGCCAATCCAGTGAGGTTGTAATAGGCTCTGCGGATCAGGGTGGTTCGGGATGCATGTGGATTAGGATCTAATCCACTGGCTTCTAAGTCCTTTAAAATAAAAGCATCGATCGGGTTTTTAGACCAGAGGGGATTCGCTGCTGAAGGAACATCGGGCTTGATCAGAGGCTTGTTGGACCAGAAACTTCGGGTCGTGTCATTAACTCGAGTGTGACTCTCTACTTTTGGATTCGTTTCAGATCGTCCATGAATGTGAATAAAGAAAGAGGCAAACAGCAAAGGCATTGCCAGAAAGCAATGTGGGGTCATCGTTGTGGTCGTCCGCATTATTAACATCGAAAGGGTTTCTGAATTCGATTAAAAGAAAAATCGAAGGAAAAAGGTTGAAAAACAAAGCAGCTGATCCCGTTCCTTGAGTATCGTAGGAATTACAGGGCTTTAACAGGGCTTTAGTAAAAATACCGGAACAGACCTGAATGACACTGAGTTAATGCATTTTGTTCCGTCCTGATTGGTTTTCCATTGTCCGGGGTCGACGCCCCCGGCTTCAGGAACAAAATCATGTCCAG
>DUCD01000271.1:18660-20679 GCA_012959985.1 Verrucomicrobiales bacterium
TTGAAGCCGGCCGCGGTGAGGCCGGATTTGGCATCGTTCCGGTCATGTCAATCCCAGATCCAATTGCCCTGAAATACCATCGAAACCCCGTCTTAACTTAGTGCCATTCGGGACAGCCCTGAATGACACTAAGTTAAGGTAAGGTAATTTGACATGTTGAATTTTTGGAATCCAATTCAGTAACAACTCGATTAAGGGCCCGCTCAACAATATATTCACTATTCGGCTGGATCGCCGTCTTGTCGAGGCAAGGTGCGAGGAGGACGTATCCCCTCATGGGGATTCAACCGACGAGTAACGCCGCAGACGGCATGACGCCGCCCCGCACCTTCGGGGCAATGTCACTGACTTAAGCTGAAACAGGGTATCCGTTGGAGTTCACGCTTCAGCGTGTCTGGACTGATTTGAAAAACACGCTGAATCGTGAACGCCATCCTTTAGGTGAATCGATGCTGATCCATTCATTTTAGAATCTCCTGTTTTGGATTTTTCAAAGTGGGATGCATTTGTTCCGGCATCCACTTAGAATATTCAAAACCTTCAGATGTACAGGGAGATAATTGACTGGTTGTTAGAATAAATTAGATGTAATTACCCAGGTAAGATGTGTTTCAGGACTTGTTTTTCGATCGGTATTCAAGTATAGGTATCCACTATTGGTCGGCTTCAGGGGATATGGATTCAACTCATCAATGGGATAATCATAGTTCACGATTGCCAGAATCCCTTATTGAGTCCGTGAGGCTTGTACTGAGAGTCTCTGGAAGGGCGTTTATTTCATTTTTATTCCTGTTTAGTTTTTGTTTTCATACGATCGCATTGGAAATAAAGTTTCACTTTTTTTCTCCGATTCCGGCTCCTGAATACCTGACATCCTTAGAAGACGCCGCTGATGAGTGGGAACGTTATCTCACGGATCCGACAGTGGTGGATTTTGAGGTGGTCTTCGTCAATGAGGAGGAATTGCCATCCGGAGTTCCGGCTTCATCCAACATCAGTATCATGGTTTATGCCTCCGACGAATATGTTGATGTTCTAACGAATGAGGGTGGTGATCCTCTTGCGGTTGGAGGCACTCCGGCTGAGCTGCTTGGCTTGCTGAAGGAGGATCCGACCTCGCCGGAATCCGTTGATAATCTGCCGGACGAATTGAGGGGGATGATCTTTCGAACTCCACGGAGTTTCTTCCCAGCTAATACTCCTTTAGTGGCTCCCGAGCTGATTCGGTCCGATCGTCTTGTGCCCAGTCGTCCGGAGGCATTTTTCATTTCGACAGGCAATCTGAAGGCGTTGATTCATGATTGGGTTAACCCCGAAGCCTTGGAAGAGCCCGAGACTCTTTTTTGTGATGGAATTATTTTTTTATCTGTGGATGCTTCCTGGGAATTTGATTCCGGGAATTTTCCGGACCTGACAAGTCTCAATTTGCATCGAGTTCTTTTGCATGAACTGGGCCATCTACTTGGAGTTGATTCGGGTTTGTCACAAGGAACATCAGGGGTGTTTTCAAAGAATCCTCTGGATGAACTGAGGGACTTGAATCCCTCATTAGTGCTGCCGCTGCCGGTAGCTGTGATGCCGATGGATCTTTTTCGATTTCACCCGGACGATAGGCCGCAGTCCGTATCAGAGTTCCGAAGCAAACCTCGTTTATTTGCCTGGGGACCTGTGCCGGCTCAGCCGCATCTTTTTGTTACGGTCGATCCTCAATCTGAAATAATCCAATTCGGTTTGTCTACTGGACCGACTTCCCTGGGAGGGAACGGTTTTCAAACTCCGCACTGGCACCCTCCTTCCGTTTTTTTTCTGCCCAAAACCGGAATCATGGATCCACTTGCCCAGAATAGCTTCGGTCTGACGACCATAACCGAAGCAGACCTGACAATCATGGATGCCATCGGGTGGGATGTTGACTATGAGGGAAAGGGGGCAGTGAATCCGGAAATTGCCTTTGGAAGCAATGAGGGAGTATTGATTTTGAAATGGCCGGAAAAGGCTTCCGAGTATTCCCTGGAATTC
>DUCD01000272.1 GCA_012959985.1 Verrucomicrobiales bacterium
TGTCAGTGGTGATGAAAATTACCAAGGTATCAACCTTCCGACTTTGACCGCCGTCAATCACGACGACGAAACCGCTTTCATGGTAGTCATCGAGCCTCAGGCTGGATTGAAGACGAGCGAATCGGGAGGCAAAGCAATCGTTTCGGTTTCACTGAATCAGCCTCCGAATCAAGCCTTGGTAATCTCTTTTCAAAGTTCCGATGAAACAGAAGGAGTTGTGCAACCTTCCCGCCTCCGCTTCACTCCTCAGAATTTTGATACCTCACAGGAAATCACCATCACTGGCATCGACGATCTCCTAGTGGACGGGAATACTCCTTACTGGATCTCGACCGAACTCTCCCCGATGGCAGCGTTGCCATCCTCAGCTCTGTCAGGGGAACTCTTCGTCACCAACGAAGACGACGCCTCAGGGGAAACTATCAGCTTCAAGGTGACTCCGAATCGTCTGGAAAGCACCTTGTCGCCGAATGAAACAATTGCCCTACCGCTTTTAGTAACACCATCGGCCCCGGGTCCCACTAATTTCGAAATCTCCATCGAGGAGGGTGCCGAAGAAAACGAAGGGGACACATGGATCACGGTCACCCCACTTAGTTGGACAGCCGCTTCAGGAGAACAGCAAGTTGTTTTGGTGGAGTTGAACTCGAATAACAGATCAGAGGCTCACTTAAGCGCGACGATTACCATCGTCAATGTGAATTCGCCGGAGAGCCGACAGAGTGTTCAAGTTTCTCTGGATATCACCCATCCATGTCCATCCGGCCTATCGGATTCCCTTCAAATCGGGTTGGCACAAATCGGAGGCTTCGCCTCATTGGCGCTGGTGGCTGAAAACACATTATTTTTCGAAGTGGAATACCAATCCAAGGTAACTCAGGTCTTTCCAAATAAAGATCTTCAGTTTCCGTTCCCTAATCTCAGCATTCCTAAGAATGCTATTGTCGCCGGGTTTCAACTGGGTCCAGTAACAGCGGATTCTCCCACCGCAATCATTCGGGCTTTCGGTCAGAATCAATTCGGTGAGCAGTGCTTTGAGTCGTTGGAAATTGATATCGAATACGCCGAGGCAGGTATTGTCGCAGTGCGGGTCCTCAATGAAGATGGATCGACTGCGCCAAAAACGGTCCCGGCCGAAACCAAGCTTGTCATTGAAATAGAAACGGATGGTGCCTCTTCGGTTTCGGTCGGTGAAACGACCATGATTTCTGATCTCAATCCCAATTCAAATTTCCGCAATACCTGGACATTATCGATCACTTCCAATGAAAACCTAGTTCTGCCAATTACGCTGAAAACACCTGGGAATCCTCCCATTGTGTCCATGGATCCGGATTTTCCCGAGCTGATAATCCAGGTCGATCTTCCCCCCGAAACGGCGGATGATTTTCTGACAACGGACGAGGATTCAGTTCTGACAATAAATGTAATTACCGATCTGCTTGCCAATGATATCGATCGCGATTCCGAAGCCCCCCTCCGATTCATCACTCTTGTCCTGAATAGTAACCGGGGAATCCTAATGGATAATGGCGATGGCACCTGGCAGTTTGATCCTAATCAGGATTTCGAAACTTTGAACTCAAGGGGTCGAGAAACAATCAATCTGAGTTACCTCATTGAAGACGCCGCCGGTCAATCAACACAGGGAAACGTCCATCTTGAAATTCTCGGTATCAACGACAAGCCAATAGTGGCAGACGACTTCTTTACACTCACGAATTCGGAAGAAGTATTCCTTGATATCCTGGCAAACGATTTCGATTTGGACGGAGAGCTTGAGATTCTGCCGCTTTCTCACGAGACAAAAGGCGAAGTGGATATCGATCCAGCAGGCTTGATCCGATATGTTCCCGATACATTTTTCGGAATCGATTCATTCACCTATTCCGTATCGGATGGAGATGGAGGATTGGGGTCCGCCAGAGTCATCATCTTAATCGAAAAGGAGCTCCTTCCTGAGAAAACCAGCCCTTTGGCGGATGCCGCTGATTTCAATCGGGATGGACAGGCTGATATCCTATTTCAGGATGCTCAAGGCAATCTCCTGTTGTGGCTGATGAAAGACGGCCAAGTGGCTCACGAATCCGGCTTCTCCCCTTCCATGTTACCGGATGACAATTGGAAAATCGCCGCCACCGCAGATTTCAATCAGGACGGATTTCCGGATCTCGTTCTACAACATCCAAAGGACTTTCTCGCATTATGGACCTTAGCCGGAACCACGTTGATTCAAAGCGACTTTTTGGTTCCATTCCGAACTGGCACTCCCTCATGGCACCTCGCAGCGGCCGCAGACTTTGATGGAGATGAAACGCCCGACTTGGTATTTCAACATCTCTCCGGCGACTTGGCTCTCTGGGAAATGGAGAACAACCAGAGAGTGGAAGCCAAGTTCTTCACGCCTCGACGAATCGGAAATCAAGATTGGAGAGTTGTCGGAGCAGCGGACTTCAACTCAGATGGAAAAACCGATCTACTGGTCAGACATGTGGATGGTTGGATCGGGGTCTGGTTCATGAATGATACCCAATTCGTGGCGGGCACTTTCCTCAATCCAAAACGTATTTCCCTTGATTGGAAAACCAAAGGTGTCAGCGACTACAACTCAGACAATCAACCTGACATTCTGTTTCAATCGGAAGAGGGAAAAGTTTTGATTTGGAATATGGACGGAGTCAACCTCTTGGAAAGTAATGAAGTCGATCTGCGCAGTCCCAACCCGGACTTTCAGATTGTAGGACCTAAATAAAAATCCGCCGACAAGCCTGCTCGCCAGACCCATCGGCGGGTTTTCAACTAGGAGACACACAATCAACGGTTTAACTTGGGATGTTAAACAGTAAACTGAATTCGCTTTCTACCAGGAATGCAATCGAGCTGCCCTCTTGGTAATAGCGTCGATCCTTCCATTGCTTCACTTCAATCCAATTTCTTCTCAACATCAACACGACTGATCACTTCAGAATCCTTGTAGGATAAAGTACTCTGAATGGCGAGCGAATAGTCCGAGTGCAGACTGATCAGCCGATCATTGGCATCAATCACTGCAAATCTCCAAGATTGAATATTCTGGTAGTTGTATTCCAAAAATTCTAACTGACTTTTAATCGTCTTTATCTTCATTCCAAACATAGCATCAAAAATATGCCTCGGAATGAGTCGATTAAAATCCGTACAAACTCATATTTTTGAGTACGTAACAACACCTATTTTTGAACAAATTGCTCTGATTCTCCAGTAGGGGTTGAGTGAGCACGACTGAGTCGCGGTTTTGGATCAGAAGAAGGCCAAAGATTAACTGGGTATTCAGTCCAAGCCGAAACCCATTGGCTCGCCCAGTTCTGAATGATTCAGAATCACAGGCATCCCATAGGAAACTTCATGAAACCACCAAAAACAGGGTGTTTTTGTCATCGAACGGCCTTGTGGGAT
>DUCD01000273.1 GCA_012959985.1 Verrucomicrobiales bacterium
TGGAGATGGAGACGGTTGATTTTGACCTTCTCAACCTGCTGGATAATTTTGCCGAGATGATGGCACTCACGGCTCAAAAAAAGGGACTTGAATTTCTCTGTGCCGCTTCACCCGAAACACCGACACTGCGACAGGGCGACAGGGCGACCCCGGACGGTTGCGTCAAGTCTTCCTTAACCTAACGAGTAACGCCATTAAGTTTACCGAATCGGGAGAAGTGTCAATCAGCGTCGAACTGGAATCTCAAACCGATGAGGATGCGCTACTTCGGTTTGCGGTTCGTGATACCGGCCTTGGTATTCCACACGACAAGCAGGGCGCTCTATTTGATCAGTTTACTCAGGCGGATTCTTCCCAACCACGTAAATTCGGCGGCCCCGGTATTGGCTTGGCGATTTCTAAGCAGTTGGCGGAAATGATGGGGGGAGAAATCGGAGTGAATTCCGAACCGGGCCGAGGTTCTGAGTTTTGGATTACCGCCCGGTTTAAAAAACAGCCTGAATCCAAAGGCTACCAGAAACCGGTCTGCAGTGGATTGAAAGGGATCAAGATACTGATAGTGGATGATAATGCCACGAATCGGGCTTTGCTCGGAAGGCAATTGATTTCCTGGGGTGCGCAACCGGATGAGGTGCCGGATGGTGCAACGGGTTTATGCCGTTTACGAGAGGCGGTTCAGGCAGGGGATCCCTACCGGTTGGCCATTCTTGACATGGAAATGCCAGACATGGGTGGAGTGGAACTGGGCAAGACTATCAAGGGGGACGTATCGATTGCTGATATCGCGCTGGTTTTGTTGACCGCCGTGAAGGGGTGCGACGACATGGGGAGTTTTGAAGAAATTGGCTTTTCGAATTACATTGCAAAACCGGTTCACCAATCTGACCTGTTCGATAAGGTTGTCACTGCAGTGAATGGTAAAGGCGGGAAAATCGGGAAACGTGTTGTCAAGCAATCCTCCATTCCTGAAAGTCAGGGCCATGACGCACGAATCCTGTTGGTTGAGGACAACGCCGTTAACCAGACTGTGGCTCTGGCCATGCTGAAAATACGTGGTCTAACTGCGGATACCGCAATTAATGGTGTGGAGGCGCTGAAGGCTATGGAATTTGTTCCGTATAACCTTGTATTCATGGATTGCCAGATGCCGGAGATGGATGGTTACGAAGCCACCAGGCAGATTAGGAGTTCGCTTTCCAAAGTTATGAACCACGATGTTCCCATCATCGCTATGACGGCAAATGCCATGATTGGTGATCGCGAGAAATGCTTGAACTCAGGCATGAGCGACTATATCAGCAAGCCGATTAACCCTGCATCCCTGACCGAAGCCCTTGAGAAATGGCTGCCATACCAGAAAGAGAGTGAACCCACAGCCGACAACCAGGAGCAGTCGAGTTTTGTAGCTGTGGAATCCGATGAGTTTAGTTGTCTTTGACAGAGAGGCTTTTCTGGAACGATTGATGGGTGATGAAGAACTTGCGAATTCGGTGAAAGATGGTTTCTTGGAGGATATTCCCAGTCAGACTAAAATTCTACTGGAGGCTCTTGAGGCGGGAGATGCTTCGACCACTGAAGGGCAAGCTCACAAAATCAAGGGAGCGGCTGCAACCGTGGGGGGGCTGGCTCTGTCTCAGGTGGCTCAGCAGATTGAAACTTCGGCCCAAGCAGGTGATCTGCAAACAGCCAGAACCCACATGGTCGACCTGGAAACACGATTCGAGTTGTTGAGGGAAGCTATGGAGACTCAGGTGCCTTGTTTTTGATTCTTGAGGATTTATGACGAATTCTGCATGGCGGCATGAACTTCCGGCCATACTTTATTCACCGCCGTATGATAAGCCATCAGGATAAGAAGGATCAATCCGATTACCGCTGCTGCATTCATGGCAGGACCGTTGCGATGGTCGCCCATGATTTCTCGATGATTGGTCAGCCAGAGCAGTGTGCCGGCCATTAAAGGCGCCGCTATCACGGTCACGGCCTGGGCTCCGACAATTGCCGTAACGGGTCGGACACCCGACTTGATCACATAAAGCGCAACAAACATTCCGACCAGAAGAACCGCAGCTGTTAGGATTCTTGGACCGTTCTGTTCCGGTGTGCTGCCGAGTTTCAAACCATCCGAAAGGATGAATCCGCCAATCATGGAATTGACGAGAAACGAGGAGAAGGCTGCCGAGAACAAACCGAGACAAAAGATGACGCGTCCTTTTTCACCAAAGAAAGGTTGAAGGGAATCGGCCACATCCGAGACACTATTCAATTCCTTACCACGCAAGACGGCCGCTGCAGTGCACATCAGCATCAGAGTGATCATTGCCATCAGGGTTGCTGATACGCGTGAGTCTTTTAGGCCGGCCTGCAAGTCTTCTTTCTGCCAGCCTTTGAAACGGACCAGGTAGGATTGATAATACGCTGCTGTGATGACAAAAGTCGTTCCCACCAAGCCGAGCAACGGCAGTCCGATTTCCGAAATCCCGGATGGGATGAATCCAGAAGCCAGCTCGCCAAGGTCCGGTTTAGCAAAGAAAAGGTTAACAGCGAACGACAGGAGCATGAGCCCGACGAAACAAGTCATCAGCTTTTCGAGAACTTGATAGAGATTACGAAAACCGAACACGAAAGCCAGTGAAATGGCATTGAAAAGGATGACCCAGTAATCGAATTTCGCATAGGTGGATAATGCGGAATGAACTCCGAGGTTGTTGCCGAATTGAAAGGCCGCTGATATCGAGAAGACTCCGATTCCAATCAGGACAGCGAGCCATTGACCGGCGTGCTTGCGAACGAGATCTCCCGTGGAGGCCTGCGCGACGATGGCGAGTTTCGCGGCAAGAGAAGTGTAGACGAACATGAAGAGGACCGCCAACACAACGACCCACGACTTGGAATATCCATCTACCGCGCCGACTTTGGAACTTGTGAGGATGCTTCCCGGTCCAATCACCACGCAGGCGGTAACAAGGCCGGGACCAATGGATTTCCACCAGGGTCCTGGCGTTGGTGCAGATTGGTTTTCTTCAGTCATGGTATTTCGATTGCTACAGGATTTCGCTGATCAAAACATGGGTTGATCGACATCATGGCAGGATTCCGTCATCCTGAGAACTCAGAAATATTACCTTTTAATCGCCGACAGGGCAGTTCAATGGAAAAAGGTAGGACCTGCTGCACTGCCATTCGGTTAAGGGGAAATTATCAGATTACTGGAATTGCTGCTCGGGTCTATCGAGGATCTCTCCAGGTCCAAAGCGGCGACTTCGTCGCACGCAGTCCAAAACCTACCGGAATATCAGAGCTTTTTGGACAAACGCGTCAGCGGTATGGACTGCGTCGACGAGTTCTGCGAAGTTGCCGCTTTTCGTTGGACGACCCGATCAGGCCTGCCCAATACGCCTTCATTTTTTGCTCCTTACGGAACCGCATTGATTCCATTCAAAAGTCTCGTCCCTAGATAGCCGAGAGCTTTGTTTCAATATCCGAAGGATTCCACCAAGGTGTTTTGCCGCAATCCGTGGCGATGACGGCCGCCGCATTATAACCGCACAAACCGGTGATGTTGCCACCGGGGTGTGTTGAACCGCCGCAGAGGTAGAGTCCTTCGATCGGCGTGCGATAGGTTCCTGCACCGGAAAACGGACGGTTGAATCCAACTTGATCTTTATCGAATGATCCTACCAGCAAATCGCCAAATCTCATGTTGGGAAGTGTGCATTCCGTATCCAATGGGCTGAGCGAGAAGGAATTCAGAACAGTGCCACTCTTAAGGTTAGGTGCGTATTGCGACCAGAATTCGAGCAGCTTCTTTCCATGCACATTGCGCTCAGTCTTCCAGTGTTCTGCATCGCCATGTAGGCGGTAGGGTAGTTTTTCCCACATAAACGCAGCATGCCGGTTTTCGGTGGCTTGTGTCGGATCGAATCGTGTGGGACAAGCACCCCAACAGACCGGTGAGGGGATTGATCCTCGTTCATGAGCGGCAACGATGTCATGAAACTGATCGAAGCGTTCGAGCCCCAGAATGACCATGAATGCCTCGGAACACTCGGGGTGGCGCTCGAGCGCAGTATAGTAGGGTGGTGCATCCAATGCGAGGTGTAGGCCGAAAAGAGGTGCGAGCAGGTTGTAATGAAATCCTTGTGCCTGTTGCCGGAGTCTTTTGCTTGTAATCGAATCCGGGAGCAATTCGAGAAAGGTCTGCTGTGGATTCAATCCTGAAGCAACGAATCCTGTTGCCTGAATTCTCTCTCCAGTGGTCAGAAGGATTCCGTCAGCACGCCCGTTGGAAGTGAGTATGCGATTGATTTCGACGCTGCATCGTATTTCTCCACCGTGTTGCGAAATGTCCGCGACAATCGCTTCAGCGAGTTTCACTGATCCCCCGATACACATCTGAGCCTTGCTGGGGGATGCCAGCAGGGCAGGGATGGCGTGGCCAAATCCTTTCAGCCTCAGGTCTACTTCCCGAAGTCCGTTGAAAAAGAGTAGTCCGGCACGAATGGCGTCATGTTCGAATTCTTGTGTCACAAATTCCAGTGGAGACAACGCTGACAGTTCAAGAAGTCGTTTACCTAATAGGCTTTTTTGCAGTAATTCGCGTCTCCGATCAGGTGCCAAGGGCGGCGACTGCGCTTCGGGTATGAGGATTTGTTCCACAATGGGGCGGAACTCTTCCATCCATCGACGCAGGTTGTCCGCATCCTTGCCGGAGAATTCAGCAAAGGAATCGATGGTGCGCTCTGGATCTGTCCACCATTGCAGGCTGCGACCGTCCCGTAATAGCATGGCCACATTGAGCGCCGGTTCCAGAAAATGTGCCCCGTGTCGTTCGAGTTCCAATTCACGGTACCAAGGCATAGAGGTGATGGCGCGATGGAAAAACGCGTGGGGATTATGTCGAATGCCGGGGAGTTGGGGGTTCTCAATGGTGGATAATCCTCCGCCAGGTAATTCAGCACGGTCCACGGAAAGGATCTTTAATCCACACCGGGAAAGATATGCCTGCAGTACCAGTGCATTGTGGCCGGTACCCAGAATGATTCCATCAAAAGCTTCGTTGCTCATGGCCTCTCCCAGACCGCGGGCAGGTCCCTGGAAGCGGGACCATAGGTTTGCGAGACAACGAAACCACTGGCTTGTGATATGTAGAAAATGCGACCATTTGAGACGACCGCTCCCAGGCATTCGCGTGAGTCGATCGCCGGACCGGTCGAGACCAGTTTGCCGTTATCGGACAGATCGATCATGTCCATGTTCGCTCCGAGAACATAGGGCTCCGATAGCGTAAACCGGCAGCATGCGTAGTTGTGCCCAATGCTGCTGATGACTTTTCCGGTCTCGCGGTCGAACACATTTCCTTTGCCTCGAAGTGCGTTTGAGAAAATGAACTTCTCGCCAACTGTGACCACATTCAAAGCCGAAGTCACCGCATCTGATTTCCAGACCAGTGATCCATCACTGGTATTCAGGCACCAGACAAAACGATCATCCGTGCCTTCAATCGCCCGGTTGAAACCGCCGAGGTAGAGACGACTGTCGCGGGCGCTGAGGGTGCATTTTGAGGTCACGTAATAATCGGTTGTCAACCAAACGATTTGGCCTGTTTCCGGTTCCAGACAGGCGGTCAGGCCATTGACATTCTCCGGGAGACCACGCCGTTTGCGTTGGTTTGCGTCGTAGCCGAAGAAAGTCGAGTAGAAGAGCTTGCCGTCGAGCAGGCAGATGCCGCAGTCGTTTCCACCGCGTCCGTATTCGGAAAAGTCCTTTTCCCAAACCACCTTGCCTGTATCCAGATCCCAAGCCCAGACACGTGGATGATGATCTTTCGGGTAATAAGGGTTGTCGTTCGAGTAGATCCAACTCATCACTTCATCCCCGTTCTGGTCAATGGGCGTGCCACGGAAAATGAACGGCTTCTCTGTTCCCTGGGCGGCATACTTTCCGGAACCCGAGGCATAGATGGCAACGTTGCCATGCACTACAGGTGGGAACTGCCGGCTCCAGCTCGGTGAACCGGTGAATGGGGCCTCCCACAAAAGCTCGCCGGTAGACGCATCCAGGCAACGCATCAGTGACCTTTTGATGCCAGCTTGTGGGATAATCAGCTTTTCTGAGTTGTTAGCTCCCCTTACATAAAGCGGAGATGTAAACGATAAATACACATCCGGCCAATAGCGTCTCCACAACAGTCTGCCGGTGTCCTGTTCGACAGCCATGATCTGACCTTCGGCGGTGTGCATGTAAAGACGGCCGCCTCCGCATACCGGTAAGTGTTTGACGGTGCCTTCAAGTCGACGTGCCCACCGCATTCGCAATGGGGGTTTCAAGTCCTGCATATTGGCATTGGTCCCACTGAAGTCTCCGTAGTTGGTGTACCAATTGAACTGATCGTCTGCCAGTGGCCCGGTCAGTGGACTGCGGATTTTTGATACCAGCAAGTCTTGCTCAGGCAGTGGCGCATTTCCATCGGAATCCAGCACATACAAATAACCGTCTTCGCAGGGGACGTAGATTCGCCCGTTTGCCACTGCTACGGGAGCTGTGATCGCTGCCCCGAATGCGGTTTCAAACGAAGTTGTTTCGGATCCATCCAACGGGACTATATACAGTTTTCCGTCAAGTCCTCCGTAGACAGCATGGTTGCGAGTCAGAATGGGGGGGCAGATTGAAGCCGCTTCACAGAGGATTTCGGTTGTTTTCTGGCCAGCTTTGTGACGACACAGACCGACTCCCTGTTCAGGGCGAACGCGGTAAACATCTCCATCACGAATACTGACTGAAGCAAAACTCAACAGACCTCGTTGGTCGATGGATGTTTCAGTGCCATCCACAAAGCTTGTCTCAAGCCGGTCATCGTTCAGTCGCATGATTTCAACTCGACCTGCGTTGTCGCGGCGGTGCCATTGGACGTAAACATTGCCTTTGGAATCCGCACTCTGTCCAAACGTTGCCGGAAACTCCTTGCCGACATAATCCGGGATTTCACCGACTTTCTTTAGGCGGGCTGCCTCACCGGCATCTTCAACAAACACAGTGCGTCCACCCGCCGGAATCACGACTGTGTTGCCCACCATGCAAATGTCTCGGGAACAGACAAAGTGGTCGCGCCAGGTCACGCGGTCGCCTCGGAATTTCAGCCAATCTTCGCCTTTCCATCGATCCCCTTCAAAACCGATCACTTCCTTTACGAAATCCCAGGTCCAGGCGATCTTGCCATCCGGTTCAATAGCGTACAGTTGTGCGCCGAGTGTCGTAAAGTAGACTCGATCCGTTCCTGCAACAGGTGCCGAAAAAACCGGTTCACCACAATCAATCTCTTTGACCACCACGCCACTTTGGCAATCGAACACATAATAATATCCCGCGGAAGTTCCGACATGTAAGTAATTTCCATAGATGGCTGGAGAAGCGGTGTTGTTACAGTTGCCGGGGCCTCCGCGCGTTGCAAACTTCCAGATAACTTGGTGTGTTGTCGTATCGATGGCGAACACGACGCCTGATCCATCGACTACGTACACCTTTCCGTGACCAACAGCAGGGGATGCGAAGATGCCGTCGGTCAATGGAATTGCCGAGACCAGGCCGACGGGCGTTTTAATTGAAACGTCAGGTGCATTTCCAGATCGATGGGCATCTCCTTTTAATTGATACCAGTTCGCTGCTGTGAGTGATGCCGTTCCGATTACGACCGCGCAAATCAGACTGGGAATGACCACAGGAAAAGTGGCTGATTTAATCATTATATTGCTTTCGTTATTGCCGTTGCTCTCTGTGTTTCACAAAAGATCTCAATAATTATTTCTCTTCTACGGTGATGTCAGGATAGGCCCCCAACGAATATGTCGTCAAGTTAAAGACCCTGTTACCGGTTCTGTTCCGGTCGCTTGTCTTCAGAATTTCTGGAAAATGGAGGTAAGACAGTATTCGGAATCTGTTTCGATTAAATTGTCGTCAGGAAATGGCGACGACCTATTTGTGTGATTTCATTCTCTACTCAATTTGCTCCTTAATATTGAAAAGAAGCTTCCTTCTTGAACTTGGTCCGGGGAGTTTTACTAAATTTGATTTATCAATTGAATTGTCAATTCTGCTACATAGGTGTTTGGTTCTGGCATAATGGACGAGTTTTTGTTATATCTGGAATAGTTGGATATTTATTGTAATAGGCTAATTATCTTCGGATTTATATCGGACAATTATGAAATTATTTTGTTATGGAATATTTCTGGCCGGAATGTGGGGGGGGGCAGCAAATGGGTTCGAGATTCGAGATGTTTCCCCGATCACCGGTTCAGCACAAGATACGACAATAACGATACGAGGCCGTGATTTTGATCCCGACCAGACCTACCTGATGACGGTCGACGGGCAGGCTGCACAGGTTCTCACGGTGACCACCGATCAAATTATTGCGAAACTAGCATCTACAACGACTTCCGGTCTGATAAAGGTATCGGATGGGGGCAATGAGATTACGGCATTAGAACCTTTTGTGGTCACACGCTTGGTTAATGGAGTATTTCGCTCCCCGAGTCGAATTTCTCCATCCGGATATAAAGTTTTGGCCTATCAAAGCTTGTTGGACCCGGTTCTGAATGAAGGAACGGGCGCTTACGAGTTTTCTATGCAGGTCCCCTTGGATGATCCGACTTTTTTATGGGCCATTCGTGGTGAGAATGATCCGGTATTCGTCGGAGTGGTCGATTCGAGCGATAACATAGCGGTTGTGGATGTTGCTTCGACGGCCGTTGGCTTAGCTTTGATGAATCCTGCTTTAATGGCGAGAGAGGACGAAATCGTCCAGTTGTATAGGGCGTTGATCCTGGAGAAGGATTTGGCGGTAGGCATGAAAAATTTCTTAAACCAGGAGATGAGAGAGGGAGAGTCTTTTTTGTTCAATCCTGAATACCAAAGTCTCATGGGGGAATTGATTGTAAATCTGTTAAATGAAAGGTCGTCTTCAATCACAGCGGCGAAGCAGGGCCTGCCTCCGTCGAGCACACCGCCATCCAATACATTGATTCATTCCCTGAATAAGGAATTCCTGTTCTCAGAAATTACAACAAAGTTGTCTTTGACACCTGCTTTTTTTAAGCATCCAGACGATTACACCCTGAAATTTGAGGGGGGAAGCCGATTCTCTTCCCTCGATTGGGTTATTGAAATTTTTCGTTTACGAAACAGTGCCTTTGATTTTGAGAATGGATTGGAGGACGTGAAGAAACTAACCTGGGAAGATACGCCAACTCTGGCAAGCACACGTGCAGTGGATGAAGCCTTTGTAGCGGCAAAACTCGATACAGCTCGAGTGAATTACATCGGCAACTTGGTGAGTTGGGTGATTAAGCAATCAACGGATCTCGTGTCCACTGAATCTAACGAACTTGGTCCGAACGAAGTCGCATTGAGCGCAGGTAAACCGGACATCTACCTTGTTCAGGCATACAGCGGTAATGTCTTCTGGCGTTATGGAGGCCAGGAGTATGTTCTCGACGATTTCGATCCAAACCATGGCTGGCTGATCTCCCTGTCGAATAACGCAATCATTCTCGTCGTGGATTCTGCCAGTATGTTCATCGATTTCAAGAAGCTCACGGGAGTGGATGATTTGGGATTTGTCACTTCCCAGTACAAATCCCTTCAGAAGGCTTTTTCGGTAGCCCTGGTGGATGGGGAAATGAGTAAGGGCTAATTCCTGGGTTTGATAGGTACTTCGATCAAGGCATTGGTCTCGAGTGCTTTGAGTAAGCTCATCGATGTCGCATTGGATAAAGGGGTCTTCACGGCATTCGCACCTACCATGGGGAATGTCATCTGGTCCAGCCTTGATATATTTAAGAAAGTTTCATCAGGGCTTCAGATTATTGAACGGGCGGGAGGATTGCTTTTACCTGGTCGATTGGCCGTGGAGCGATCGGTTGTCGTGATTCGCAATCCGTTTCAGCCGGTAGTGAGGTCGATTACTCGACAAGCCAGGAAAAACGAGACGGTTACGATCCAAGGTAGGAACTTCCCGTTTTTTTCGGATCCGGTAGTTTCGTTCTGTACTTTCAGCGAAGCGGATGCTGTCGAGGAGGGGGAACCTCTGAAGAATCTAGTGGCGGAAATAATGAGCAAGAATGACAAGACGATCATTGTCAAAGTGCCCGAAAATTTTGGTGAGATTTTTAATTCTTCTGAGAAAGTGGTTGTGTGTATTGCCGTTGGGGCCAAGAGGGGGGATTCAAGAAGGTTGGGAAGTGCAGGAGTTTTCCAGTACATACCACCGCCTTCATTGAGTTCAATATCGCCAAGTGCAACCGTCGCGAGCGGCGTTATTTTTTTACGTGGTGATCATTTTGACACGAGAGATCCCTCGGAGACCAAAGTGGTGCTGAACGGAGGGAGGGAACTGCAAACCAGTCGCGTTGGACGAGATTTTATCAGCATTGTGCTGCCCACTGATATCGAGGTAGGGAGTTATCAAGCGACGGTGACCTATCGAGGGGATACAACTCAGGAATTAGGATTTACCGTGCAGGAGCCTCCGACCAATGTCGGCGATTTGACCAAAGGCCTTTGGATCGTCGTGACCAAGGCAGACATGATGGATACTCCTGACGACGGCGAAATCAGCTTTGGCGAAGCTCTGTTAATGGTATCCGGGAAATTGACACGAGAACTGGAAAGACATAAACCTTGCGAATTATTGCCATTTGACCATCCAGAAAGATGTGAGTGGGAAATTCGAGAAATAGATTATGTTCTACCTTTTGAGGAAGGTGCCTTGGGCGGGGCCCTGGCTCGGGATACGATCGTTCTAAGCGAGAAGCTGGAAAACAACATTATCAATGTAGGAACGACCCTCACTTCTCCGGGGACTGGGGATACGATCTTTACGAGTAAGGTTCTGCAAAACAATAAGTTATCGTATTAGGTGTTGATCTCACACACCGAAATGTGGCAATCTTCATGGATGCCGGAAATACTGGTCGTTGAATGGATTCGCGAGAAATTCGTCGCCATTGTATCGGACCTTGATGAACGTGGACGACGTCGGTGGGCGGGAACGGAGGCACGATCACTTGGTTGGGGAGGTGTTGCTGCAGTTGCCCAAGCCACCGGCATGTCTGATCGAACAATACGCACGGGGATCCAAGAACTCGATGACCCTGATGCGGCCCCCAGCAATAGACAGAGACGTCAGGGCGGCGGTCGGCGATCCCGTGAAGTCGAACAACCCGAATTGATAGGGGCGTTGGAAGCGTTGGTTGAGTCGGGCACGCGAGGCGATCCATGTTCGCCGCTTCGTTGGACTTGTAAGAGCACACGCACGCTTGCTCGTGAACTGGCCCGACGAAAATACCGTGTAAGCAGCACGAAAGTCGGCCAACTGCTTCGCGCTCAAGGTTACAGTTTGCAGGCCAACCGCAAAACGATCGAAGGCCAACAACATCCTGACCGTGATGCTCAATTCGAACACATCAACAAGCGAGTTGGGGCGTTTTTACGAACACGCCAACCCGCGATCTCGATCGACACGAAGAAAAAGGAATCACTGGGAAACATGAAAAACAAAGGGAGTGTCTACCGTCCCAAAGGCAATCCCACGAAAGTCACGACCCACGACTTCCCTGATCGCAAATTAGGTAAGGCGGTTCCCTACGGAGTTTATGACATTGCATTGAACGAAGCGGGCGTTTCGATTGGCGTCAGTCATGACACCGCCGAGTTTGCGGTCATGGCGATTAATCGTTGGTGGAAGAGGATGGGGGCCAAACGGCACCCGGCAGCCAGGCGACTGCTGATTACCGCCGACTGCGGGGGCAGCAACAGCCCGCGGACTCGGCTCTGGCGGTGGGCTCTGCAATCGTTCGCGAACAGAACGGGTCTGAAGATTGAGTTGTGTCATTATCCGCCCGGAACCAGCAAGTGGAATAAGATCGAACATCGCCTATTCTGCCACATCACGCGCAACTGGCAGGGCGTACCCCTGGAAACCCACGAGGTCGTCGTGAACCTTATCGGCTCAACCAAAACCGAAGAGGGCTTGGAGGTTCACGCTTGGCTCGATAGAGGCCAATATGAGAAATCAAAAAAGATCAGCGAGGATCAACTAGCGGAAGTGCGAATCAAGCGCGACAAATTCCACGGGGAATGGAACTATCAAATCTTACCTCACGATTGAACAAATCCGGTATTTTATTGTTTTGCAGACCCTAAAGGAAGAGGCCGAACGTATATTCGTGCAACTTAGGATCCAGTAGATTCCTTGATTGTGGGATTTGCATGCGGAGTTGTCTCAATTAGACCCTTCGGCTTTCTGCTAACCACGTTATTCAAATATGAGAGATTTGAATGGTTGCTGCTACTTCAGGAGGTTGATTCTCTAGTCGCTCCACGAAGGGCCCCCCGCGAGTTTTCGCGTGTCCGCTTCGACATCAAATCGGCATTCAGTTCGGATTGCCTCAGGCAGTCCAATTCGTTCATCCAGCAGCTCGACTATCGAATTCCGGCAAAAACTGCATGGAGTCCTTTCGTAAATGAGTTTGCCGACTGCCTTTAGATCCGCGGTTTTGTTGCGCTTTACAAGTCCCATCAAGCGCATCAATTTTTCATGAAGATGGTCTTCGTCATCCGGAAGTTCAATGACGTCCAGGATCCGGTTTTCATCCCCCTGTTCGTAGTTTCTCCCAAGTAATCGAATGGAATGTTCCTGATACTTCGGGGTTTCAAGATGCTCCAAGGCAAAGCGCCGAACCTCCGGATCGTGATTGTTTGCGATAGCTACAGCCGCTCGGTGACGAACTAATTTGTCGTCGTGAAGGCAAAGCTGTAATAATCGCGCATCATAACGAGGCCATGGAATAGTTTCAAAAACTCGGAGGTATCGTTGGAGTGTCTCGACATGGCTCGTCGTCAGCAGTCGATCGTAGACTGTGGAAAGGTCGGTGTCTGTCGCACCCCGACCCCAGACTTGGAATCGGACCTCTTTCTTTTCTGACGATTCGGCCGCGGTAATTATTTCTTCGAGCGTGAAGTTTCCATATCGTTCTCGATACGGCACCCGTTTTGTATCCTCACCCTGTTGCTGTTCTTTCAGCCAAAGATCGTTGAAGCGTCTCACACGGTCATCCGTGACCGCGTGTGAGTTGAGGAGTTCAATCGTGCAATCACGACCGAGCCATTCAATGCCTTTACCCGTTAGAGTCGCGTCGAACCAATCCCATTCACGCGATTCCAAGTCTGCTCCATGACGGATGACTGCCGTTAGGAATCCGTCCGAGTCCTCCAATCGGATTAGCTCCTGCTCTCCCAGCCATTGGGCGTCCATGACCGGCTTCTCTTTTACGATACGTTGAAGCTGTAGTCGGAAACGTTCGTCTCCAGCCAATACATAGTGACGGGCAATTTCACAAAGCTGATGCCCCACAATGGGTTCTCGGATGTTTTCAATGGCTTCGAGCACAGGCTCTGTCAAATGCTCAATGAGCGAGGCTGCGGAAATCAGTTGCCACAACCAATCCCCTCGGGATTCTTCAAGCTGCCAGTTGAAGTGGTAGTCACTGAGACAAGCATTCAGCAGGGTTTCGGTGGGAATATTTCCAGCTTTAGCCCAATGGTATGCACGCCCGAATCCTTTCCTGAGAGCGTGATTTATCTCAGCGCTAGATGGGTTTTCGGACCATGAAGTCACTGCGATTCACCACCTTTTTTAATCGGCATTCCATTCAACCATCCCTTAATATTATCATCGGCTTCCCACTGGATTATCATTCTTTGATTAGCGGGTGGGGTGATTTCAATTTTCTCTAGAGCTCTTCGCTAAACCAGTCTTCAACTTTCTCGCGTGCCCAGGGCGTCTTGCGTAGAAACTTGAGACTGGATTTTACCGACGGATCATACAGAAAACATCGGATGGGGATGCGACGCCCCATCTCGCTCCAGCCATGCCGCTCGACGAGTCGATTGAGTATACTTTCCAGGGTGATTCCATGCATTGGATCATGGGGATGGGATGAAGGCGATATCATGTCCGAGTTTTTGCCTGATGGTTCGTCGGTTCCCATGATCTGGGTATGAGGCTTTTTGTTTTCGGGTATGAGTTCGTCCACTTTGCTGGCCAGTGTCGGTGTTGAATGGATTGGCGAGGTCGGATTTACACTCCTGCAGAGCCCTGTCATCCCCTATCCGTCAGTAGACTATCAGAGAAATCTTGAAAAAGAAACTCCAGCCTATGACAATGTTTACACGCTCATTACAAAACTGTGATAATGGATTTCCCAACCTAATGGCCTATGAGTCTTTTAAATCGTCACACCTTGAAAATATGAAAACCCACCTACTAATTATTTCAGCGATTTTCTTTGCTGCCGGATTGTTTTCCGGCCTTGCTGAAGAGCCGGCATCTTCAAATTCAGACCGAAACCGGGTCGTTGATCCAGACTTTGTTGATCTGTTCAATGGGGTCGACCTTAAAGGTTGGGTCGATGTAAACACTTCACCGGAAACTTGGTCGGTTCTCGATGGCCTACTGCACTGTACCGGACATCCGATTGGAGTGATGCGTTCAGACCGACAATATGAAAACTTCATTCTCATCGTGGAGTGGCGCCATATGGAGGCGGGTGGTAATTCCGGAGTTTTTCTGTGGAGTGACGCCATTGCGGATCGCAATGATAAATTGCCTAACGGCATGGAAGTGCAGATGCTCGAACTCGACTGGCCAAAGTTGCACAAAAGAAAGGATGGCTCCCTTCCACCCGATGCTTATGTCCATGGTGAGCTTTTTGGCGCGGGCAGTCTGACGGGGATTCCTGATAATCCCAGAGGCAAACGTAGTAAGTCTCTTGAAAACCGTTGCAAGCCGCGCGGTGAATGGAATCGCTACGTTGTTGTCGCAGTGGATGGCATGGTGAAGCTGTCGGTGAACGGGAAATTCGTTAACGGCATACAGAAGTCTTCGGTTAGAAAAGGATATCTTTGCTTGGAATCCGAAGGAGCTGAAATTCATTTCCGGAAAATCCGAATCATGGAATTGCCGGGAGGTTTGGCCGACGAAACGAACACGGCTCCTCTGATTGCAGACTGAATTGTTATTTGCTTTTTTGGGGAAAAGAGGACTTGAGTTTGATTTTTTTCCAGGTAGGTGCGTCTAGGGTTGCTGGTAATTCCTTGATGGAAACGTCGCTGACCTGGACCAGGGCTTTTCCTCCACCATGCACCTGAATGCCGATGTAACCGTCTTGTGCAATATTCGGGTCGGTTTCTGTGTAATCAAGCGCCAATACGCCATTGATCCATGAACGAATACGTGGTCCTTCGGCGAGGATACGGTATTCATTCCAACCCGTTGGCTTGACGGCCCGGTTGACTGCATCAAGATTGGCGGCCTCTCCGATTACTTTATTGCGGCGAGATTCGTCATAAAGTTTGCCCCACCAGCCATTGCCGGCATCCACTTGATAGCCACTCATTTCGTGGCTTCCCGAAACGCGCACACTTCGTATCTGAACTCCGGAATTTATGAATCCTTCAGTTCCCTTGATTCGGATTTTCAGCCGCAAATCGAAATTGTGAAATGATTGTTTCGTTGAAAGAAAGGAGTTATGAGGAACTTTTTCTGTCAACGAACCTCCGGTAATAAGGTTGTCTTCCACACGCCACAAGTGGCGGTCATCCTTCAATTTTTCCCATCCCTCAAGGGACTTGCCATCGAATAGCGGTATCCTTGAACTTTGAGCATTCGCGATCGGAGCGATGAGCAGGCACAATAGCATGATCTTGACCAGCCCGCGCAAGGGCGGTAGGGCGTGCTGTCCCGCGTGCTGTCCCAGCGCGCCGAAGTTTAAGGCACCGGGAAAGGGAAAACCGGCGCGCTGGGGACAGCGCGCCCTACCATTAAACTTCAGTTTGTGCATGAGGTGATCCATTTGTGGGGTAACATTCATAAAATGGGTTCAGGTTACTTTATATTTTTGAGGCGTCGAGTAAGTTGAGTCCGGTGAAGATTGGAAGGTTTGAGTAACTCGGGATTGATTGTTTCGACCCAACGTCCCTCAAGATTTGTAAGGGAATCTTCATTGATTTGAACACCAACTAAATCCATGAGCTCCCGTCCCCAGCCTTCGGGCCAAACCTGAGGCTGGAGGGCACGAATGCCCCAGAATTTTTCATAGGCGCCGCTATGACGGCCGAGTTCGGCACCGCCGCCGGACCGAAACATACGAGTTCCCATACCTAAATCGATGTCTGTAAATAGATTGGAATGTGGAGCGTGACAGTGATGATCAAACGCGAGATCAAGACCGCGGCCAGTCGAGACAAGATTACTTGTAGAACCTCGGGTCATCGTAATATCGTGGATGAAACGAATTTGAAATTCAAGGATTTGTGTCCGAAGTTTCCAGAGCGTAGAGATGTTTTGAAGTGGCGACAAACAGCACACCGTTTGCTGCCGTCGGAGTACTGTTGATTGGTTCAAACAGATCCACTTTGCTGAGAATCTTCTTTTCTTTGCCTGCCTCCAGGATCCAGAAGTCCCCTCGCTGGGTGCCCAGGTAGACTTTTCCATCGGCGACAAGTGGTGAGCCCCAGGTAATGCCTTCTGTATCGTGAGTCCAATAGGCTTTGCCGGTGTTAGCATCGACGCAATGGAGGGTTCGACCGCAGTCAGCTATAAACACCAACCCGTTGTGCACCGCCGGTGTGGACATGCAATGGCGCACCAGCGGGTAGGACCACTGCTCTCCGGATTCCGTGATGTCGCCATTTCCCGAAAGATCGATACACCTGAGCCATGCCTTTCTTTTCCCATGCCAGTAATCTCCTCCGAAGGTGACAAAGAGACGGTTTTGATGAACTACTGGCATACCATAGATATTACTGGGACTGATTCGACGGTTTCCCTGATATTGGTGGACCCCGTCTTTGGGGGCATTAAGATCTCCGTTAAACCACCAGACTTTTTTTAAAGCTTGGGGCGATGTCGCGGCGCCGGAAGATTCTGGAACCGCTTCGAAGGCATAGCAGGTGCCGTTACCGGCTCCGAAGAATATTAGGGAGCGTCCGTCAACTTTGGCCACCGAGGGAGAAGACCAGGTGCAGTGGACTATTTGTGGACCAATAGGTTCCTTGTCCCGAGCAACCAGACGCCCGGTATTCTTATTGAGTACGACCAGGCTGGGAGCCTCAGGTGCGAGCATAATTCGGTGCGTTGTATCCACACCGTTAGAGGTGCAAATGTAGAGAAAGGATCCATGGACAAGGATGGAGCAGTGAGCTGAATCGTGCTGGTGCACTCCCAATTCGGCTTCGAGGTCAAATTGCCAGATAATATCTCCATCACGGGAAGTGATTTTCATAGGATCTTCGTCCAGCGGGGCCATAGCCCGGCCTTCATTCTTGAAAGGACCCTTGTTGCCGTTTTTCTGGCCATTGAGGTCGAGGCACATAATGATTCCGCGATTGTTTAAAAGGTAGACACGATCTCCATCCACGGTCGCAGGTGAAACGATTCCCACCTGAGGCCAGTCCTTGTAACTCAACTCCTTGTCCAACTTAGGAACGACAAGCTGCCAGAGGAATTTTCCTGTTTGCTCCGAAAAGCACATCAGGACACCCCGATCTCCCTCATGTCGTGGATCGCGCGGAAGGCCGTTGTTTGTGCCAATCAGGATTTTGCCATCCGCAACAACCGGGGTGGAATAGGTTCGTGTGCCTAGGGGGATGGACCATTTTACATTCTGTCCCGTGCCTATATCAAAAGATTCCGGTAGCCCCACCTCATTTGAAATCATATTCCGGGTGCTGAGTTGCCCCCATTGAGGCGCATCTTCTGCGCGGAGCAGGGCATTCATTAGTAAAAGGCCGGACAACAAGGATAAAACTAAACGATGATGACCTTGCGGTTTTCTGAAAGCGTGTGCCCGTCATACGGCAGTGACTACTTGGCTTGAACGATCAAATCTTTCCTTTGTTTTGTTTCATCTTAGGTGGATAATACAGCCATAGTAATCGTATCATTTGGAAATATGAATACAAAAAATCCAACCAATCCACTTGTGCGACATGAAGGATGTGTCCCAGGTGAGAAAAGCGCCTGTGGATGGCGCGATCGACTTATCAGCCGTGAAGATGCCGACTTGAACCCGGTTGCATGGGTTCATGCCGTGGATATTGATGGTGCTAAATTGCACTTTCACAAGCGATCAACGGAGCTTTATTATGTATTGGAGGGGAGTGGGCTCGTGCTTCTGGATGGAATTGAACATGAAGTGAAAAAGGGTTCATTGGTGCATATTCCCCCGGGAGTCACCCATGGTGCGCTCGGTCAAATGCGTGTCCTTGTCGTGGGGATACCGGATATTGCCGAAGACGATTATTTTGAAGTCCAGGAATCCTGACCGTTCAGGGAGGGGGGAGGCGCTGCTCACACTTTGCCGCAATCCACCTGACTGAGAATACCCCATATATTGTCAATATTCGGGGCATTCATGGCAAGAAAAGTGTTTAACCTGTATGTCATGATGAGTCAGACACAAATGCTCTATGATAATGTCCAAGTAAAGGTCGGTGAATCCGAACATGACGTCCTCGTGGAGAAACACAACGGAAGTGACACATCCAACTTCGATTTCGAGGGTGATCATCAATACCTTGCAATCGAGCGAGCTGTTTTCTGGTATTTCAAATGAAGATCTGAAAAAGATCGTCGCATTCAGCGTGATGAAATCCTTGGACAGAGGTGCTTACCGTTTCATGAAGGAGATGATTCGCATGGTTTGTTTATCTTCCAGAAAGGTTCAGTGAATTTACATCGCGTCGGATTTAACGGTAAAGAGCATGAATCAGAGTGTAATCCATTCCTAAAGGTGAATTTGGAGTAAACATTAAATAGGACTCAAACTTTGAATTTTTGATTCAAGTCAATGAATTGTGTGGAATTTTCATTCGAATTGGTTCGGCCTTATCTGTTACAATTCATTTTGTGTGAATGGCTCTCACTAATAAACTACCATGAACAATTATCGAAAAAATTCAGGAAACACTGAAAGACAGATATCCCGACGGGAATTTGCTGGAAAAACAGGGGCAGCAGTCAGTCTTTTTACTATCGTTCCTCGACACGTTCTGGGACGCGGCTATGTTCCCCCAAGTGAAAAAGTGAATATTGCGGGAGTCGGGATCGGTGGGCAGGGAAGGGGAGATCTGAGGCAGTTTAAGGACGATAATATTGTTGCGTTGTGCGACGTGGATCAACGTCATGCAGCAGGGGCATTTCGAGATCATCCCAAGGCCAAACGGTATCGCGACTTTCGCGTGATGCTGGAAAAACAGAAAGATATTGATGCCGTGGTAGTTGCCACACCGGACCACCTGCACGCCGTGGTTTCAATGACCGCAATCAAGATGGGCAAGCATGTCTATTGCGAAAAACCCCTTACCCACACGGTCTACGAAGCACGGCAGCTTGCCAAAGCAGCCCGGGAATATGGAGTTGCCACTCAAATGGGAAATCAGGGCCAGGCCTCGGAGCGTACACGTCGGATTTCCGAGATGATCTGGGCTGGAGCGATGGGGCCCGTCCGAGAAGTTCATGTTTGGACTGATCGACCATTGAAGGGGATTCATGGTGTCTATTGGCCCCAAGGCGTTGGTCGGCCTGAGGGCGCTCCGAATGTGCCTTCTACCCTTGATTGGGATCTATGGCTTGGACCGGCTCAGGAGCGGTCTTACCATTCCGCTTACCTGCCGTTCAAGTGGCGTGGTTGGTGGGACTTTGGGACAGGAGCGTTGGGAGACATTGGTTGCCATGCCATGGACCCGATTTTCCGGGCTCTGAAACTGGGGCATCCCACTAGTGTGAGTGCCAGTAATTCTTTGGTGAATGAGGAGACCTATCCTGCTGCTTCTATCGTCAACTACCGGTTCCCGGCACGCGGTGATATGCCCTCAGTCGAGTTGACCTGGTATGACGGTGGAATGAGACCCACTCGTCCACCTGAGTTGGAGGATGGCAGAATGATGGGAACCACCGGAACTCTGTTCATCGGCGATAAAGGCAAGATGTTGGATGGCGTACTCATTCCTGAATCAAAACGGAAAGCTTTTGTGTCACCTCCGAAAACCTTACCTCGATCTATTGGTCATTATAAAGAATGGATTGAGGCCTGTAAGGGGGGCAAGCCCGCGGGGTCCAATTTTCAATTCGCAGGTCATTTGACCGAAGTGGTTCTCCTGGGAAATATTGCCTTACGTAAAAACCTGAAAGAGTCTCTCTCCCGAACACGACTCCAATGGGATGGTGCCAATTTACAATTCACCAACATGCCCGAAGCCAACCAATACCTTCACAAAACTTATCGAAAAGGCTGGGAATTGTAGAACAGGTAGCTCACCCGTCTGTCACCTGTGCAGGGTCTTTTTCTTGATTCACCTGAAGATCGAATAATTCTCGGAAAGATTAACGTCGCTGTCCGGCGGCGGTAGTTGGTATCCTGACATTTCTTATGAAACAGAATTTCGAGTATAAGTTTGTGAGAGTAGAATTAGAGGTGGGACCAGGAATGGGTGGCAAGTGGTTCGGCCTTTTTGACAAAGTGAGCCTCCCCTGAAAAAGTGGACAGTCGTCGTGCTAAGTAATAAAATAATGAGCACGAAAATGACTG
>DUCD01000274.1 GCA_012959985.1 Verrucomicrobiales bacterium
ACCCGAAGCGTCGACCTCGACCTCCTGAGGCAACGCGACTGGCAGTTCATCGTCGGTGAGCGGAACGGTCTGGCCATCCGGGCCATACTTGAACAGGCAGCCTGCGTAAAGCAGATGATCATTGAGGGCTCGAGATTTTCGACCGGCATGCAACCGCCACGTTTCGGGTGCGGTTGAGAACATACCCAGATGTTCTTCCATACTTGACGCCTGTCGAACAAATGACCCTATTGACGAGCCAATTCCTGCTTCAAGGAATATAGTACGATCGACAGGAAAGCGACTTTTTAAGGCTACAATGCCGTCTTCCAGTCGCGCCTCTGTTTCAAATATCTTTCGATAATGAACCGGATCGGCAACGTCAGCATCGGTAACCCAGTTACCCGTTACGCACGACACGTAAGGGGTCCGGGCGCTGCCAAATCCAATGTTGTCCAACATCGGTGCCAGACTATCAACCCACTCTCTCATCAGGGGCGAATGAAAGGGCACGTTAGCCCCGTTTGGATGAACGGCCAGACCCTCTGATTTCAATTGATTGCAAAAACTTTCAAGGACCTCCGGTGGCCCAGATAGGATTGATTGAGCCGGGGATGCCGATACCGCAAGATACACGTTCGAGGGGAGTCGCTTACGAAGCGACTCTGCGCCGCAACCTACCGCCACCGTTTGGCCTTTCGGATAATTCACCGCGAAGCGATCGGCCTGGGCGACAATGCGCAAACCATCGTCAAGAGAGATTACACCAGTTAAAACAGCGGCGACATATTCACCCAAGCTGACCCCAAGCATAGCCGATGGAGTAATTCCCCAGGCCTCCCACATACGGCAAATCGCATATTCCGCACAAAATAACGCTAACGTACCCGAGTCCGGGTTCGTCGCTTTCTGGAACTCTAGCGGATCCACCACCAACCCGGCATCATCCAGGCCTAGTTGTTTAAGCCTTTGTGTGACTTTCAGGTATTGCCTTCGGAACTCGGGTTCAGAATTAAACAGTGCCTCAATGACCCGTGAATCGAAAGTGTCTTGCCCACCTAACAGAAAAACGACGTTGGGTCGGAAATCATCAAGAACTGGTGATTCAGCTTGGCGCCAACGATGACTTGGATTTTCAACTTCACCACTAGGTGAGATGATAAAAAATCCACGTTGACAGAACCCCTTACGGCCCCGTTGTGCGGTGTAGGCAATATTTGCCGCCTCTGATGGGTTTGCCCCTAACTGGGATTCGAATTGCCCCCGAAGGGTGTCCAAACGATCTTCATCGACCGCCGACACTGGTACGATAAAACTTGATCGGCTCGTTTTATGTCCCCCACCAAATGGGGGCTCCTCAAGTATGAGGTGTGCATTGGTGCCGCCAATCCCGAAGGAAATGGAACAGGGCTTGAATTAACAATAAACGGTGGCTTCCCCAATATAAGAGACTCAACTGGATCAGTCACTGACGCTGTTGGAGGAATGGTTCCAGATTTAAGCGCTAGAGATGCCTTAATCACCCCCGCACCCCCAGCTGCGGTATCAAGATGACCGAAATTGCTCTTCAGGGAACCGAGATAACGGTAACTGTCATTGGATGCCCCACCAAAGACATCATTCAACGCCTTAAGCTCTATCTCATCTCCCAACTGAGTTCCGGTACCATGAGCCTCGACAAATCCAATATCCTCAGGCGCGATTTCTGCCATCTCAAGTGCATCTCGGATCACTTCTGACTGGCCATCAACGCTTGGCGCTGTAAAACCGGCTTTGAGTGAGCCATCGTTGTTGAGCCCATACCCTGAAATAATCGAGTAAATCCTATCGCCCTCGGATAACGCATCATCTAACCGTTTCAAAGCCACAACGGCGGCACCGTTCGCATCGTAGGTCCCGGCTGCTTGGCGATCAAAAGGCCGGCACCGGCCATCAGGCGAGAGAATTCCGCCTTGGTGGTAGTCATACCCCTGGTCCTGCGGCAGATGTATAGAACACCCTCCACAAATAGCCATGTCGGACTGGTAGGATTGCAGACTCTGGGACCCCAAAACAATCGACACCAAAGAGGTGGAGCAGGCAGTATTCACTGCAACCGCGGGTCCCTGCAAATCCAGCTTGTACGCCACCCGACTAGGAGCAAAATCCTTGTCGTTACCCAGATTGATCGACCAGGCCCCGACAGTATCAATCAGATCCTGATTCCCGAGAAGGTTGTGGATTAAATAGGCGTTAAGTCCAACCCCACCAAACACACCTATTCTCCCTGCAAACTGGTCGGGATCAGTTCCACTGTCCTCAAGAGCACTCCATGCGGTTTCTAAAAAAATCCGGTGCTGTGGGTCCAAAATTTCGACCTCCCGGGGTGTGAATCCGAAAAAGCCAGCATCGAAAAGATCGACATTCTCAAGTGCGCCAAACGCAGCTACCCTGGTCCCGTTCGTAACGCTTTCGGGGGCAACACCTGCAGCCCGCAGTTGTTCCTCTGTAAAACGGCTGATCTGCTCTTTTCCGGCCTCCAGAATACTCCAAAAACTTTCAAGACTGTCAGCGTTCGGGATCCGCACCGCCATACCGACAATGGCGATACGGGCACCACTTTGACCCCCCTCATCTATCGCCGTCATTTCACTGGCCGTCGGGGAGTTGAACCCGGACCCCGATTACGTCTTATCCTTGATGCTTCTCCTCGCCTAGAGTGTCCTGGATTTTCCTCAACGGCTCCTGTTAGCGCCATTTTGCTCTTGATCAAATCTGCGAGCAGCGAGATTGTCGGGGACTGATAGACATCTATCGGGTTAATCTGCACAGACAGTTTTGTCTCGATGCGTTCCACCATCTTAATTACGAGCAGCGAATGACCACCCAAATCAAAGAAATTAGTATTAACAGGAACAAGCTTAGTCCGCAGTAAACTTGCCCACACTTCCAGCAGCGCCTGTTCTATTGAACTCACTGCCTGGGAGGTTTCCTGCCTATCCTCCTGATCCTCAGAAATCGCTCCCAAGGCTCGCCTGTCGAGTTTGCCACTGGTATTGATTGGCAAACTCTCCAATTGACGAAATATTGCCGGAACCATATAAGCTGGTAGCAAATCCATTAAACCACGACGAATCCCCGAGGCATCGATTGAGAAATTCGACTCTGTAACCAGGTAGGCGATTAGTCGAGCGTCTTCTGCATTAAAATTCTGGACGGTTACGGCCGATTGGCAGACGCCCGGCAACTGATTGATCGCATTTTCAATTTCTTCAGGCTCGATCCGGAACCCCCTCAATTGAATCTGATCATCTTCCCGACCGAGGTAATGGAGAATGCCGTTCACTCCCCAACGGACGCGGTCTCCCGTGAGGTAGCCCCTGATTGAAGGTGCATCCCCTTTTTGGCCTGTCCTATAATCAGGGAGCGAAACAAAGCGCTCTTCCGTAAGGTCTGGCTGATTAA
>DUCD01000275.1 GCA_012959985.1 Verrucomicrobiales bacterium
CTATCTGAAGGAACATGCCACACTTGTCACTCTGCAAATCGGGTTGGAAAATTGGTTCGAGCACTACAACGATTGGAGACCCCACCAAGCTCTTGAAAACCTCACCCCGAAGATGTCTGCAGATTACCGTTACAAACGCCACCGAAGGACATTATGAATGGTCCTCCAACAAAGGTAACGAAGCTGTATTATCGGGCACATTTAAAGAAATTCCATTTATCTGGTTCGATTCAACCTGGTCGATCCCTGAAATTTTGGGAGAAAATTAAGTTGCTGAGAAAACTGCATACATTATTTCTGGGAGGGCGAACGTCCTCGTGAGCCAATAAGTACTGCGTTGAACAACATGAGAATTAAGTGCAAAGCATGTTTTCACTTTCGATTGAGCAACCGTTTCTATCCGGATGCGATTTCATTTTTTCAACGAAGGCTCGTGGGGACACTCACCCTCCCAACTGCCTTATCACATCCAATCCAACTTATTATGAATAAATCACTAGCCAACAGATTCCTTGGCGTGTCAGGTTTTGCGCTGTGCTCCCAGATTGTTTGCGGTATTGAAACACCATCATAGACGGTTTTCATGCGCGTAGTCCTGATTTCCATCTAATCACCGGACCAAACATTATAAACCTGAATAGAATAATTTATAAATCTCCTCGTTCAGCTGATAACAATAATTCGTGCTGTGGTATGCGATTCAGTCTATTAAGGGACTAGATTGAGAGGGTCTCAATTCAAAGCGGAAACTTCGCTTCCGCTCATGATCGCACTCCAAAACCTACCGGAAATTCAAGGTTTTCAGGAAATGGCGACCGCCTCGTGGAACTGTCATGCAGCTATAGATTTGGTTTGATAATGCTCAGTATGACTCGCAATACTCGAACGTATCTTTACTACCGGCCTCAACGCGGCCAGCTTCAGGCGGTAACCGAAAAAGGGTGTGAATTTTTTATAAATACTGTTAGTGTGCCTTACTGAGATCGAAACCACAAACAACCACAAACAACCACAAACAACCACCAACCAGTGATAAACAATATCATGCGTCAAATGCACCTAATCTTAATCCTTCTGGTTAGTGTTGTTTCCTTCCAGTGGAACATCAACGCTGCGAACGGAAAATCGAAACCGAACGTGCTGTTTATTGTTTGTGATGACTTGAACTGCGATCTGAGTTGTTACGGACATCCACAGGTCAAATCTCCGAACCTCGATCGACTGGCGGAGCGCGGTGTCCGGTTTGAAAATACTTACTGTCAGTATCCGCTGTGTGGTCCCAGTCGAGCCTCCTTCATGACCGGATTGTATCCGGATCAAACGCTAGTGCGTCGTAACGCGATATACATCCGAGAGCATATCCCGAACGTGAAGACGATTCCCCAGATGTTCAGGGACAATGGATACTTTGCGACTCGAATCGGAAAGATGTATCATTACAACGTGCCCAAGCACATTGGAACCAGCGGTCATGACGATCCTTATTCTTGGAATTACACCATCAATCCCCGAGGCCGTGATGTAGATGACGAAGATTTTATTTTCAGTTTGCGACCAGGAAGCTTCGGGGGAACATTGAGTTGGCTGGCGGCCGAGGGAACCGACGAGGAACAGACAGACGGCATCGCGGCCGGAGAAGCTATTCAATTGCTCACACAGTATGCCAAGGAGAAGAGGCAGTTTTTCCTTGCTGTGGGTCTCTATCGACCGCACACACCCTTCGTTGCTCCGAAGAAATACTTTGATCTTTATCCAACCCGAGAAATCAAGGTGCCACAGGTGCCGAGTGGTTATTATGAGAATTTGCCGAAACCGGCTCGACAATCGATCACTCGGAAAAAGGATCAATTGAATTTGCCGGATGAACTCGCGAGGCAGGCCATTCAAGCCTATTACGCGTCGATCACCTTTGCCGATGCTCAGATTGGTCGTATTCTCGATACGCTGGATGACTCTGGGTTGGCAGAGAACACAGTGGTACTCTTTACTTCGGATCACGGATATCATATGGGTGAACACGGACATTGGCAGAAAACCACCTTGTTCGAGAATGCTGCCCGTGTACCGCTGATCATCGCGGGACCGGGTGTTACTGCCATAGGTCAAACCGTGAAGTCCCCAGTGGAAATGGTGGATTTTTATCCGACCCTTGCCGAATTGTGTGGTGTGCAACCACCCCGGTATGTCCAGGGAGTCAGCTTGGTCCCCGCGTTGAAGGATTCAAATGCCATGCCGCGTCAGTCGGCTTTTACCCAATTTGGGTCCGGCTACAGTATCCGCACTTCACGTTACCGCTATACTCATTGGGGAACAGACGGTAGTGGCGGCGCCGAACTCTACGATCACCAATCGGATCCAGGAGAGATGAACAATCTTGTTGATGTCCCTGAACAATCAAATCGGGTCCAACGGCTTTCGACCCAACTTCGTGAAAGGATTCGCACGGCATCGCAACGTCCGGAAGGGCTGGTTCAGATTCAATTTGAGAATCGACGTCGGGTAAGATAAAGTTGGCTCCAGTAGTCATTCCGCTATCAGAAAATAAAGATGAAGGTTAGCAGCAACCACAGGGGATTCACTCTTATCGAGTTATTGGTGGTCATTGCAATTATTGCTATACTCGCTTCGCTCCTGCTACCGGCCTTGGCTGATGCAAAACTGAAGGCACGGCAGACCAAATGCTTAAGTAACATGAAGCAGATGGGTATTGCTCTGACACTTTACGAAATGGACTTCCAACGATTACCGCCGGCGGCTTCGCAGGTTCCTGATTTTATGAATCCGCGATCTGCGAACTGGCGGAACAACTGTCTGTATGCAATTGCGCCCTATCTACAGGGTTCACAGAAACAACCCAGTTCTAAGGTTTATGTATGCCCGGAAGCCAAGAAGCCCGGTGATGCTTCGGATGCGACGGAAATCAGCGCTACGGGTTACTTACCAAATGCCGTCGTCATGAATAAGTCCAGTTCGGATTTTCCATCACCGGCTAAACTGATTTTCAGCCAGGAGACCATCCGATTGGTAAGTTACACTGCCTTGCGCCCGGCAGTGGCGTCGGATTTCGGCCTGTGCCGGAGAGGGGGGTACACCTACTGGCATGTTTCCAATCCAAATACCGGAATCGATTGGTACTCCACCGTACACAAACTCGGAGGGAACTTCGTTTTCACTGATGGCCACGCAGAGTATTTGAAGGCCTCCTCTTTGAGGGCGTTTCAATTCGGCTTGGAGGATGGATCTTCCGGGAAGCGTAACGATGATCAAAGCGCTTCAAGCACCGCATGTTATACTTCGGTAATCGGTAATCGGTAATCGGTAATCGGTAATCGGTAATCGGTAATCGGTAATAACGGAGTTTAGTATCAATTTATGGTATCTTTGTTGTTCGCAGCATTGAAAGAACTCAATCTGTATAATT
>DUCD01000276.1 GCA_012959985.1 Verrucomicrobiales bacterium
GACGTCTTGCTCTGGTTTCCAAGGGAGTTGTTGAACAGTACCTTGAAGCTCAGGACAGGAATCCGCCACCTATTCTGAGTGCTACCGGCGTTCTTCTCGGCGTTGCTGATCCTGCCGGACAAAGGCGACGTATCGATTTGAATGAAGAGGAGTCTGGTCCTGCCGCTTCAGATAAAGACATTACGAATTACCCACTCTATCAGCAGACAATTAAGAAGGTTCTTTCTGAAGATGCTTACGAAAAGTACCAAGCATTTCAGGCAGAAAGAATCGTCTTTAGAAAAAAGGCAATGCGTCAGGTAGTGACGGCTGAATTAGACACACGTTTACTTCTCAGCGAGAAACAGCAAAAACAGTCTGAAGCGATTTCCTCGACTCTGCCTGTCGACCCGAATGTTTCTGCACAGGCGGTTTTTTCTCAACTTGCCGGTAAACTTGACCGGGACGGTATGGACGATTGGCAACGTAAGACCTTGAATGAGATCACTCGCGAATTCAATTTTTAATAATTTCATGCATAGATCAACACGTATAACGGCTCTTGTGATCCTGTTTGCCTCGTTGTCGAATGAGTCTGTCCGTGCGCAGGAATTCGCCATTCGCTATGGTCAGGGAGTGCCTTCGACCGTTCGGATGATCTGTGAACGGAGTTTGAAGTATCTCACCGCCACCCAGCAGGAAAACGGAAGCTGGTCAGGAAGTGAAAGCAGCGGGTCGGGAGTGGTTGGGATTTGTGTCATGGCGATGATGGCTACAGGCGAGGATCCCGATTTTGGTCCTTATGCCGGAAATATTCGAAAAGCGTTGCGCACTATCATCCTCCATCAGGACGGTGAAACTGGATTGGCTAGTGGACCGGGGCACGGGCCAATGTACCACCATGGTTTTGCCACCTTGGCTTTATCCGAGGCTTATGGTGTCGTGAACGAACGCTTGCTCTGGCAGGGAAGTGATGTAGCTGTCGAGGACCGGCGAACTATTGGGCAGGCTTTGGAGTTGGCAGTGCGTTGCACATTGACCGCCCAAAAAAAGAACCCCTACAAGGCCTGGCGATATTCACCGGATTCCTCAGATGCCGATACAACCGTATCCGGAACTGTTCTGATGGGCCTGCTCGGGGCGCGGAATGCTGGAATCGAAATTCCCAATGAAGCGATTGAGAATGCATTGAGCTATTTCAGGTTAAACACGATGGGGGACGGGACGGTTTCCTATCAGCCCGCACAAAGTCACGGTGATGGCATTACTCGAACCGCCATTGCAACACTGGTCTATTCAATTGGAAAACGCAAGGATACCAATGAATACAAACTCGCCTCGGCATTCATCAAAAAACGAGTGGATCAGGATGTTACGAGCCATCCGTGGTATTATCGTTACTATATGGCTCAGGCATTATTTCAAAGTGATTTCGAAATGTGGAAAGCATGGAATCAGAAAATCGTTGAACGACTCCAGAAACTGCAGGCCTCCGACGGCAGCTTCTCAAGCAGCCATGGAAAAGTTTATGGAACAGGGATGTCCGTCCTGGCGCTGGCTCTGAATTATCGATTACTGCCGGTTTATGAAAGATAGAATTCAGATGATTGAAGGTGCAGGCACGCGCCGTCGTGCCGTCCGTTTTTCTGACACGAACATGTTGGTTTCGGCACGCGGAGTGTGCCTGCTAGTTTCTCTCGCCTTTTTTGCATCCTTGTTTGTTGATACACTTCCGGCTCAGGAAAAATCAGCTCGATTGCGATGGAGCAATGGCGATTTGCTTCCCGGTCGGCTACTCGAAAGCGAGGCCGGTCAAATCCGGTGGTTTTCACCGATTTTTGCAGAAGACCTCGTGGTTAATGCCAGCGTATTGCAGTCGATCGTTTTTCCGAAACAAACAGTGCAACCGTCCGAGGCATTTCGGATTGGAACGGTAACGGGGGATGTGTTCACTGCGAATCTGGTGGGTTCCGATGAAGATGCAATCCTAGTTTCCAGTAAACGCCAAGGCCAGTTTAGGCTGAATCGAGATGCGATTTATTCACTGAACCGGATACGAAACCCGAATTTGGTTTTCGACGGATCTCAGTTCAAAGATTGGGCGGTTCCTCTGAATGGTTTGATCAAAGATCTGAGCTACAAGGCATACAAAGGCAATTGGGCCAGGGCTGCACGATTTCCCGATTTATCCAGGCTTACCCCAGTGGAGGAAGGAAGGTTTGGAGCCGGATACATCGATCCAGGACTCCCCGGTGTGAAAGGTCGCATGGCGGTAGCGTTTGAGGGACATCTCGATATCAAAAGTTCCGGTGAGCATCGGTTTAACCTCTGGGCGGACGATCAGTCACGTCTGTTCATCGACGGTAGGCTTGTGGTGGAGTATCTTGGGAATGGGAAGGATCAGGGAGCCGACGGGAATTTCAAGGATGTGTTCTTGAGCAAGGGCTTCCATGCTTTGCGTGTCGAGTTTCTTGGACTGGGAGGAGCCTTCCGTCTTGTTGCCGGCATGATCGGCCCCGATTTCAAGAGCCTATCGCTCGTCGGGAAAAACCAAGCATCGGCTTGGCACCGCGGTCCGGGGGGGCATCCCAAGACCGACCGTCAGAAATCAAGTGTCTTTCGTGCTGTTGTGGTGCCGAATCAGTTTGAATTGGATCTTGAGCTGATTTCTTCAGAGAGTCCGCGGTTTGTCCTCGCGCTGGGGAAAGACAAGTTGAGTGCGGAGTCAAACCAGTCGCTGCGGTTGGAGACCTGGGGTAACGAATTAGTAGTGGTGCAGGATCCGGTTTTCGAGCCTGTGATGACGATCGAAGACCATCAGCGCGATGTTCGTATTCGACTCGTATTTGATAATGAATCCAGTGTGCTGGAGGTGTTCGACGCGAACGGCCGCTCGTTGGTTGCCGTGAAAGACATTCAGGCGACAACAGGCGAATCCGGGATATACATTCGCAATCGAGGCGAGGATCTTACCATACGCCGATTGAGCGTCTATCGGCAGTCGAGTGAAGTAGTCCGCCAAACCGTTTTTTCCACGAAAGCACGTGTTCACCTGATTGACGGACAGGTGATATACGGGCAGCTATATGTGGAGGATGGCAGTGCCTTCGTTCTGAATGAAGAAGGTCAGCGGCGGGACGTTGAATTGGCGTTGGTGGATCGGATTGCCCGTCCCGACGTCAGCTTACTGGGGCCGACCGAACAGGCCGAGTTGAGTTTTAATGACGGTGCGGTAGTGCATGGTAAGGTCATGCAGGTTACTACAGAAGCGGTGGCGCTGAACACGGCTTACTCAGATTCCCCAGTTCTCTGGAATCTTTCCGGAGCGTTGACGCTTCAATTCGGGAGATCTCAATCTGAGAGAAAAACGCGCGATCACGACAATGACCAACTCTTCACGACCTCCGGACGT
>DUCD01000277.1:0-2534 GCA_012959985.1 Verrucomicrobiales bacterium
CGCTGTCGGGATAAAGGGTTCAATGGCTTCAAACGCTGTGTGGGTTTTGGAATACTTGCTTACAACCTGCACCGAATCGGCGCTCGGCTGCTGGAAAAAAAGAGCGGCCATTCAGCGAAGAAAAAGAGGTTGAAAGAAGCCGCCTGAAAAAACGGCGTTTCGTATCAAGATAGAGGCATCGGAGGGGGTGGTCTGCCCTGAAATCACGTCGATCAGGTCAAATTTTCGACAACGGACAAAATATCCGAATTTTAAGTCGTTGATGATCAATTTACCGGTCCAGAAAAATCAGAAATTCCGAAATTATTTGAAATAGGCTGTTTTCTCTCGGACACTAGTTAGAAAAAACCATCCTGGGAAGGCTGCGAATATTTTCTCTTCTACGAATCAGGAGATCATCGGACTTCAGGACCGCGTATTGATTAAAGTCATCGGTAAATATCAGGGATTGCCTCACAAGATCCCAACGGACTTTTTTATCTGCTTCAATCGTTTTGGATAATATGGAGTGAATCGGATTCGGAATGTTGACCAGCGAAGGTACATTGTATTCCAGATTCTCATCGGGTGAAGCCGCAATGAACACATTCTTCACACCGGGGGTTCCGTCGTGGAAAACCATGAGCTTTGCATAGACTTCAAGAAGAGTATTCAAAAGACAATAATGCGGAGAGTTCCTCTTCGGTTGCGGGTTTTCAATGGTGTTCATAACCAACCGCCCTCCTGGATTCAGTAAGCGTAGGGTATCCTGAAAAAATTCCTTGGTCATCAGGTGGTCAGGAGCTGACTCCATCCCGAACAGATCAAAAAAAACCAAGTCATAGGTGTTCTGTGTTTCCCTTACGAACACCCTGGCATCCATGGTGTAAATTTCCGCGCGTGGATGAGAAAAATAAAAATATTGACTGGCAAGCCTTGAAGCTTCCGGTTCGATATCAACTATATCCAGCTTCATGCCGGGATCCTGCAGGCGCATCGGCAATGTCCCACCGGCAAGCCCTAGAATCAGCAAATCCCTCGGTCTGTCATGGACCCCTCTTCCAATAGCTTCCAGGCAATAGGGAAAAGCGGACGCAGAACTCCCATTTTCCAGAACACGACTCTGTACCAATCCGAATGTCGTATAATAATAAAACACCTGGGAGCTTCCATCGTCGAATTTCGTCACCTTCTTCAGCACCTTGACATCTGTATGAAATGAGGGCACTTCCTCCAGAAGCTCAAAGGTCGAGTTATTGTGAACCACGGCTTGATGACGCGATAGAATTCTGTCCGACAACAGAAAGACAAGGGTGCAAAAAATCATCGAGGTAAGAAATGAAGCTTGAAGCCGACGACGAAATACCGGCTTCAATTTCTTTTCCAATACAGAGAGAAGCCCGGGGAAAATCCCGAGAAAAATGGCAACGCATAGAAGCGATTTGAAATTGGAGGTTCCGGGAATCAGAATAAAGGCAGTCACGTTGACTCCAAAAACAGAGCCCACTGTGCTGATGAAAAAAACATTGCCGGCTCCGGCATCTCCTCGTTTTACAGAGGGTACGGTTCCCACTAATGCCACCAGCAGTGGATTCATGGCAGCAATGGCCACCAGTGGAATCATGAGCATCAGACTGGACGCGATGAAAGAACCTGCGATCAAGTGGAGAGTGGCAAGCTTCCAGAAAAGAAAAGGATAAACAACACAGACCAGCGTGAGGCAGATCGAAGCAATGCCTGGCAGAAGACCGAAATAATATTTCAAGCTTGAGGAAGACATGCCATCGGAATGAGTCAACCTCCCTCCCAACCAATAACCGGCAGCCAGCGAGATCAGGGTAATGGAAAGAATGCCGGACCAAATATAAAGACTTACTCCAAAATAAGGAGTCAACACCCGAGAAGCGAGCAACTCCAACGATAAGGCAGCGGCACCGGAACAAAACAAAATGGCTCGGTAAGTTTTCAAATTTATTAAGCAACCATCCTGGTGTGAATGCTACTTGGCCCCGTCTGCTTTCTGCATCATTTCGAAGTGTTTATCACAATGGATGATTGAAACACCATAGCGAATTACGCATGTGAAGACCTGCAAATCGCCGGCGGGCACATTGACTCCTTACCGGAAGCATTTCCGCCCAATTTCAGCGGCGGCTTTCCAGCTAGCACTATCGAAGTCCAGCCACCGACAAACCATGCGAAGATTGTTGAGTTCATGGAATACAATTTAATGGTATTTCGGATTCCAGCAAGATCAAATTGGAAAGCACTTGAAGGAAGCTATTTATCATCGACCAATGTGCCGGTTCGAATGCTCCCATCCGGCATACGGGTTCGCAAGAGTATAGTTCCCACCATCAAATCAGCCCACCGAAGATCGGCATCACTTAAATCCGCACCGAAAAAATCCGTATAGTCCAGTGCCGTGTTGAAAAAATCCACTCCATTCAAGTCCGCGCTCTTTAAATCCATTTCACCGAGATTCCGTCCAAAGGCGCCATTAAGTTGAAACTTGCGCACCTACAGCCATTTGTCGGGTAGTCGTGTTTTTTCGT
>DUCD01000277.1:2544-3391 GCA_012959985.1 Verrucomicrobiales bacterium
CCAAGAGCACTCGCACGGGAATGAGTCTGGGAACATAAATTACTTTTAGAAGATGACTCCCTATGATTGCTGTTAGAAGATTACTCGAAACCCATAAAATGCTCGCTAACTCCCTGCTCGTCGAATTTCACGCTCAGCCATCCTGGGATGGGAAGATTACTGGATGTTACTTGCCACACGCAACGTGCATGGACGGCGCCCCTCAGATCCGCTTCGGTGAAATCGGCATTCACCAGAAGCTCGCCTCAAAAATCGGATTCACTCAAATCGGTATTGGAAAAAACTCCGGTCCTGAGATCGGAATTTGAGAAATGCATTCCGGGCAACAAAACCCCGGATAAATCAATACCCACCAACGTCTGATCTGAAAAAGAAACCCCTCGAAGGAGAAACGTCCAGAGAGACAAAAATACTGGCGCCGAGGGTGCCGCGGGAGCATGAAAGAATCCGGGCCAAGGTCCAGTCCCAGCCCCCCTTTCAAGGAAATCTCGGTGGGAGACCAAGCCAACAGATCCGAACTGACCTCTAAGGTCACATCTGGAAACAACTGCAATTCAGGAGAATCACCGTCGCCGACACTTAATAGCAACGGAATGGGCACCCAGGAAATGATCGCGGATCCACCGGAAGTCGTCAGGTTTATTTCGCTCATCGGCTGCCCGGCCGTTGATTCGCCTATTGGCAACAACAAGCCGATGAAAAGAAAAAATGAATCCATTAAAATCGATACTCCATTGTGATCAATTAATTTGAATTTGTTTCACCATCTTACAATTCAATTAAAGTCCAATTCTTTTTAAATAGTTATTTAATTTAGCCAAGTAAATTACATTCCGGGACCAAAATC
>DUCD01000278.1 GCA_012959985.1 Verrucomicrobiales bacterium
CGCCAGAAAAGGCGCCCTCGAGCAACGCATTCCTCAGCTGTGGGAGGGGATCGTCATCCTCAACGAGACCTACCCGGCACCGCGCAGGAGTACCCTTCAACAGCTGGAAGAGATGGGAATCCCGGTGTTTCACATCGCCGGAGTGAAGGGAATCGCACTACCCCGCTTCCCCGGTGCCTACAGCGGCGGAATCCCCTGCTGCGGCATGAGCGACAGCGGCAACCACCAGCCCCTCATCCAGTACCTCGGTTCAGAGCAACTGAGGGAACAACTGGCACAGCGATCTGCTGCCAGAGCCCCCAACATCGCCGCATGACGGATAAACCTGAAAAAACATCCAAAGCAACAGACATCACAAACTTCCTCACCAGAGGAATACCATCAAATTGTCCTGGTAGATTCAATCGTTGTCCCATAGTTTACATTTCAAGTGTTGCTGTGAAATCAGGCCCCTAGATTAATAGTGATACTGGTATCATCATTTTCTCTTGGTTGTCTTTTTGATAATAAAACTGACCCGCGTCGGCCTGAGCAATTTCATACTCCTGGGACGAGCCCCTGGCATAGTTTCTGCCATGGCAATACATGCGGCAGGAGGACTTGAGTGCCAGAATTTGAAGAAATAAAATCAGACAATACTATCGAGCCGCAAACAATCGACGAAAAGATCGCAATCCGTTCCGAGGTCGTAAGCCACATCACCTTTGCCAGCCATCAGAACCATGTCCCCATTATCACTGACTTGGCCGTCGTCAACCCAACATCAGAAGATCTAAAAGATCTTACCCTCCATCTTGTAACTGAACCCCAGGTGGTTGGTGAACGCACCTGGACTTTTGATCAAGTCGCTGCGGAATCTACATATCCTGTTCGGGACCTGGCTGTGACGCTCAAAGGAGCTGTCCTGCAGGACTTGACTGAAAGGATGCGAGCAGAACTTGTTTTGGAACTGCGCAAGGGAGATACGATTCTTGCGCAAAAATCACACGCTATCGAAGCGCTTGCTTGGAATGAATGGGGAGGGCAGCGTTACATGCCCGAATTGCTCGCGGCATTCGTAACACCAAACGATCCTGCCATTATGGAACTCATACGAAACGCTTCGATGATTCTAAAGGACAATGGCAGGCAAAGTTCTATGGAGGGATATCAAAACGGAGATTCAAAACGCGTCTGGGAAATTGTCAATGGGATATGGGCTGCCGTAACAGCCGAAAACATTACTTACGCAAACCCCCCCCCTAGCTTTGAAAAGGTTGGCCAAAAGGTTCGCATTCCATCGAAGATAAAAAAGCACCGCCTGGCTACCTGTCTAGATACCGCACTACTTTTCGCCGCAGCTATTGAGCATGCAGGAATATCTCCGATCATCGTCCTGATACAGGATCACGCTCTTTGTGGTTTCTGGCTCCGCCCACAACTATACATTCAGGGTCTAATGACCGATGACCCAATGGAAATTCGTAAAGCGATCGATGGTAGAGAACTCGTTCTTTTCGAGCCGACTCAAGCCACAGCTGGACACCCTATGCCTTTCACCAGTGCAATCAAATCCGCAAAGAGTCAACTCAAGGAAGAAAATGAAGACCAGTTTGTCTACGCAATTGACATTGCGCGCGCTCGTGGTCTGCAGATTCAGCCTCTATCCACATCAGGAAACTTAGAAACCAGCAGTTTGAGCGAAGCTGAAACGACAGAAAATACGCTCCCGCCACTTGATCAACCGCCAGAACTACCCGAGTTCGCATTAGAAACCGAAATCGACACAAGTGCTTTAACACCAGTGGAACGGCTTGATCGCTGGAAGCGAAGTTTGCTCGATCTCTCGAAACGTAATCGCCTTTTGAACCTGAGAAAAAGTTTAACCGCTATTTCAATCTTCTGCACTGATCTCGGAAAACTAGAAGACAAGATCGCGGAAGGAAAACGTATCTCGGTCATCACCCCTCCTGAAAAACACGCGGAGGGCGGCGAAACAGATCCGGACATCTTCCGAATGAAAACCGGAGACGAATATTCCGAAAACTTCGCAAGAGACGCTCTTAGCAAAAATGAAATCGTAGCCAATGTCACGAAACAGGATCTAAAAAAAGGGATTGTGGCATTGTATCGAAAAGCAAAATCGGATCTTGAGGAAGGAGGATCGAACACCCTCTTCCTTGCAATCGGGTTTCTACGCTGGCAACCCATTAGTGGTCCCGCCCGTAAATACCGAGCGCCATTGATCCTCTTGCCGGTCAATCTCACCCGGAGCAGTGCTAGGACGACCCCAAAACTATCTGGTCACGACGACGAACCCGTCTTTAACCGAACTCTGATCCAGATGCTCTGTCAGGATTTCGATGTCGAGATCCCCGAGCTATCCGAGGAACTCCCCACTGATCATGCCGGGATTGACGTTCCGAAAATTCTAGAAATAGTAAAACGCAAGGTCCGGGAGATCCCTGGATTCGAGGTGGTCAACGAAACGGTCCTGAGTACGTTTTCCTTTAAAAAATATTTGATGTGGAAGGACCTTGTTGATCGAACTGAAGAACTTAAATCGAGTCCCATCGTACGCCATTTGATTGACACACCTCGAGATGCTTACGATGGAGGGGCGGGTTTCATCGATCCCGATGAGATTGATGAGAAAATAGATCCGGCAGACCTGCTCGCGCCACTGAAGGCAGACAGTTGCCAAATTGTGGCGATCCATGCGTCGGGACAGGGGGGAGATTTTGTTCTCGAGGGGCCCCCAGGAACGGGGAAATCGGAAACCATCGCAAACATCATTGCACACAACCTCGGCCAAGGACGCCGCGTCCTTTTCATTTCAGAAAAGATGGCAGCGCTCGATGTCGTATACAAAAGATTGAAAGATAGCGATCTCGGGGATTTTTGTCTGGAACTTCACTCTGCCAAGGCAAACAAAAAGGAAGTAATCCAGAAACTCGGCGCTGCTTGGACAGACCGGGAGCAGCACACTCCTACAGAGTGGAATAAGCTAGCCAGTGAACTTAAAGACATACAAATAAAGCTGAATGGACTCGTGTCTGCAATCCATGAACCCGGACCTGCGGGGATCAGTCCCTACGAAGCTATAGGCCGATCGCTACGCTACCAAGACGTTCATCATCTCGAACTAGACTGGGATTTCGACAAGCAGGGACAAGGGCGTGCCCCAACCAGTGAAGTTCTTGCAGGGCTTGAAAAATTGACTAGGCAGCTGGCCCTTAAATATGACGAACTCGAAAATTTAGATTTCGCTGCCTTTGAAGGAATAGAAAACACTGAATGGTCGTATAACTGGCAATCTCAATTCTCAACGGTGGCTAAAAAATTAAGTTCCGATCTATCGATCCTCAGAAAGAACGCCTCCGATTTCAGTTTGGGGATGGGATTCCAG
>DUCD01000279.1:0-1509 GCA_012959985.1 Verrucomicrobiales bacterium
ATCCGGTTCAAAGGTAATGGAACTTTTGTCGAAGGACTCCAGAAAAAGAAACTCTCCTTCAAAATCGATTTCAATGAGTTTGTGGAAGATCAGGAACACCTCGGTTTGACCAAAATCAATCTGAACAACTGCATCACTGATCCATCCATGATGCGGGAGGCCCTGTCATATGAGGTGTTCCGGGGGGCGGGTATAAAGTGTTCGCGGGTGAGCTGGGCCAAGGTATCATTGACTGTGCCGGGTGAGTTCAAGAATAAGTATATTGGACTTTACAGCCTCTTAGAGCAGGTTGACAAACGATTCCTGAAACACCGATATGGAACGAAAAAAGGCCTGTTGCTGAAACCCAGCACTTTCGGTATTTTCCGGTATTTCGAAGAGGATTGGGAGAAGTATGAAAAAGCTTATAATCCAAAAACTGAGGCCACTCCGGAGCAATCAGACCGCCTGATGAATTTTGCCCGGTTGGTTCAAAAATCCGAGGACCAAGCCTTTGAGACAGAAATCGAATCTTATCTGGATGTTGATCAGTTTCTGCGCTTCCTCGCGGTCAATGTGCTGCTTTCGAATCTGGACAGCTTCCTTGGAGGATCTCAGAACTATTACGTTTATCTGAATCCTGAAACAAACCGATTTCAACTGCTACCATGGGACATGGACCATTCATTCGGCGCCTTCATCCTGGTCGGCACGCTGGAAACACGGCAGCAATTAAGCATCGATCATCCTCAACTGGATAAAAATCTGTTGATTGAAAGAGTTCTGGCCATGCCTCGTTTTAAACAGAGCTATCATGATTACTTAAATCAATATACCGACACCTTGTTCAATAAGGAAAAGATGTTCCGCGTGATTGATAAGACCGGTGAATTCCTACGTCCGCTGGTGGCTTTGGAAGGAGAGAAAGCTTTGCGACGATTTGAGGCTACACTGGCCGAGAAGCAGCAAGAAAGAAAGCCGCATTCATTGAAGCATTTTGTCGTGAAACGTCCGGAATCAATCCATGCTCAGCTTTCCGGGCAATCACAGGGTGAAATCCTTAAGTGGGGAGAAATGCCGCCGGGCACTATAAAGCAATGGATCGGGATTGCCGTCGCGATTGGCATCGCTTTATTGTTAAATTTCGCCGCCTATATCCGAGGTATTATAGTCGGTTTTCGCGGCAGTGTTGGTTGGGGATGTCTCAACCTTTTTCTCTACCCAATCACACCCTTATATTATGGATACAAGGTTCGCGCCGACCTCGGTCGAAAATCGGCGCGCATGGTCCTCTGGTGTATCGGGATTTTGATACTGGTGATTCTTGTGTCTATCTGGACCTTGTCCTGAGTCGGCATTGATTGAGTGTTGGAGTTCACGCTTCAGCGTGTTTTCTACATTAGGTGCTTATACTCTTACGCATCAAGTTTTCGGATTTAAACCTCCGAATTCGTCACAAACTTGATGCCGGGCAGAACAGGGTGCCTGAAGGTGGCCGCGCTGAGGCCGTTCATGGAAAATCACGTGTTT
>DUCD01000279.1:1554-17348 GCA_012959985.1 Verrucomicrobiales bacterium
CTTATATTCCAGCCCATCAAGTCCGACAATTTCAGCCCCTGGGATTTTCCGAAAACTTGATGCCGATCAGTATAACACGCTGAAGCGTGAACTCCAACGGGCTCAAGAATCATTCAACACTTCGGATTAGCTCAAGATTCGGTCCGCATGGCTGATTCTTTGAAACATTGGTCCCTAAGGTCTGACCTTCATGATGCCGCGCATCAGGAAATGATGGCCGGGGAAGGTGCAGACGTACTCGTAATCTCCGGGTTTTGTCGGAGCCGTGAATTCCAGCACTTCTTCTGTATTGTGATCCAGCAGTTTACCGGCAGCGAGGATGCGATTATCATCTGGAAGGAACTGTTTGGTAAAGCCCTGAGCCCCTAGCTGAATCGCCTTCATGGCAATCTGGTCGGCCGACTTGGGCTGGACGAATACTATGTTGTGCGGCATGAAATCCGGATTGGCAAACGTGAGCTTGATCCGTTTGCCGGCCTTGACTGTGAATGCCTTGATATCGTACTGCATCTTTTCGACGACCGTTCCAATACGCACCACGGTCAGATCTTTTGTGTCGGAGATGATCCCGGATTTCGGTTTCGGTTTACTCAGGATTTTTTCCACATGGGCCGTGACAGCCCGAACTTCCACTCCGCCGGTGGCATCCACATTGTACCAATGATGCTGAACGGTTCCGGCCGCCTGTCTTGCATGAGGTTCAGGTGATTTTAACAGAGCAGCCAATAATTGAGGGTTGCGCACATTGTGTTGCTGATGCAGCCAGAGTGCCTCCAGCAAATGGTGGGCATCTTCCTTTTTCTCAGGATCGAAATTGCGTATCCATCTTTCGGCGGCAGCAATGACTTCGTTGGTATCCCGTCCACTGAGCTCAATGCGGGTCCGGTAACGAATCCCGTTCACCGGATGCTCGAGGTTGGTCATCAGTTGGTCGAGCGAGGCTCCGGCGATCTCAACCGGTTTCTGCAGAGGTCTTCCTTTGGCGGTCATGCGATAAATGCGGCCATGCGCATGGTCGCGGTTCGGGTCACGGACATTATGCTGCATATGTCCGATGATTACATTGTGCCAATCCGAGATATAAAGAGCCCCATCGGCACCGAATTCAATATCTGACGGCCGGAAATTCTTATCACTGCTGACGACGAGATCTTCGGCCGGTTCACCCCAGACATGACCATTGTCGGAATTACGATCCAGATCGTATTGTTTGATACCGAGGAATCCGATGGTATTACAGATCAGGAAATTGCCCTGCATCTCTTCAGGAAAATGGGAACTCGAAACAATGCCATTGGCGGCGACCGGTCGAACTTCCTTTTTGAGCAATTCGTGCATCTTGAATCCGCCTTTTTGAGGGCGCACCTGATAACACCGGCCACCGGTGCCATCGGAAGCATAATGATAACCCCAGTAATCAAAACTGACTCCGTGCGGATTGGGAGAATTATTGGCATGATAATTGATGGTGAAGCGGCGTGGGTCGAAGCGAAACATTCCTGATGATCCGGTATTCAGTGGTGAGGTGTAGGGGCTCTCAAGGTTGTTCACCAGGAAAATCCCGCTCTGCCAGTAAATCCCTCCATCCGGGCCATAAACAAATGCATTGGCGGCATGATGGGTATCTGCCGAACCGATTCCCTGAAGGTAGACAATTCGGACATCTGCCACGTCATCGCCATCGGTATCTTTCAGGAAAAGTATATCAGGTTGAGAAGCCACCAGGACCCCACCATTCCAGAATTCGAATCCGGTCGGGTTATGAACCTTTGCAAAGGTGATGACACGATCGGCCACGCCATCACCATCGTCATCGGGAAGAATCAACAGGCGGTCATCCATCTCCTTGAGCGGTTCCCATTTGGGATAGGTCTTCCAGGCCGCCACCCAAAGACGCCCTTTCGGATCCACAGCCATCTGCACCGGGTTGACGAGTTCCGGAAATCTCTTTTCGTCAGCAAAGAGATTCACCTCAAATTCTTTGTGAATCTTCATGCTTTTGATTCCTTCTTCACCACTGTTGTATCTGAGATCCCCTTCCTTCATGGCGTTGGAACTCTTACTGCCTCCACCGACATTTGTGATGACTTTAACAGGGCCACGGACATTGCTGTCATCCACTTCCAGATCTCTTCCGTTCGCTCGAGCCCAGATTTGGGCATCTCGATTTGCGGTCATGACATCCAACTGGGTCAATTCGTTCTGCAACACCTCGCGGTTGGTCTGATCATTGGTGAACTTGAGTCCGGATCGTCCTCCCCAGACATCGTTTCCGTCGGTAGCTCGATAACGATTGAACCAGTGCCAGTTCTTATCTATGACGGACTGTCGTGTTTTCTCCAGTGAAGCAGATGCCTGAACCGGATGGTCCGACAGCTTTCCGGCAATGACCTCTGCAAGCCGGCGATTTCCTTCCACAGTGAGGTGAATGCCATTGAGGGTAAGCGGAGACTCGGCATTGGCGAATAACTCACGAGTGGAAGAGAACAGGTCCACAAAAAGAACATCTTTTTCCATGGCGACCTGTTTGATTGCCAGCGTATAGAACTCTAGAATGCTGTTGCTTTGCCTGCCGTCGGGAAGATTCGGGTCTTTCAGGTCTTCGTGAGTAATCGGTGAAAACAGGACAATGCGGGGTTCGCTTTCCCCATTTGGTTTCAGTTCACGGTAGGAATCCACCAATTCGGAAAGGTTCTTTCTGAAATTATCCAGACCTTTGCCACCTTCCCGAGACTCATTATATCCAAAGAAAACAAAGATCACATCGGCTTTGCAGTGCTTCAGATATTCTTCCGGTGTCATAAAACCTCGACTGCGCGGCCGCTTGTGCACCATCTCCCCGGGAAAGGCCAAGTTGCGGAATACCAAATTTTTGTCGGGATTTTGGCTTTGCAGCAGTGTTTCCAGCCAGCCATCATGCTGCATTCGAACAGGAAGCGCATTCCCGACGATACAAATATGATCATTCTTGTTGAATGTGAACTCGGCCTGGATGAGAGAAACCGAAGAAATGAGGGCGATAACCGCCGAACTGACAACAGTCAAAACAGAATGGATTGATTTGATTCGCATATCTTGATTAAGGATTCCGTGGATAGTCATGGAAGTGATTGGAGATTCGCAAACTATTTTTTACCAAATCACTCTTTTTCTTGGCTTTTGACCGTCCTGACCCACATTCATATTCATATTCATATTCATTGTTGGGGATTGTCCAGCGCAAGAAAAGGTCAATAAAGGTAGGGAGTGCTGTCTCAGCGCGCCGTGAGTCTACAATTGATGGGCACAGTAAAGCGGCGCGCTGGGGACAGCGGGCCCTACCGTCATTAGGTTAAGGAATTCAGGCACCCCTGAAGCTGGGGGCGTCGACCCCGGATCATTGAAATCGGCATTCATTTCTTCCCTATTCCGGCCTCGGCGCGGCGCGCTGGGGACAGCGAGCCCCACTGTATGGTCAAGCGTCGCGCTGGGGACAGCACGCCCTACCTTTACGGCAGCTTCAAAAGATAAATTTCAATGATTCCCTAACGGTTGCTTGTCATGGCAAAATCCATCGGATGCAAAAATACGACCCTTTTCCAGTCATGGAATCTCTTTATACGGCTGTTGTTGCCGATGTGCTCGATTCGATGGGATTCCGAAATCAGACTCTCAGTGCTGACATACGCCCCTTGACTCCCGCTCAGAAAGTCTGTGGCCGGGTTTTTACCGCAAAAGCGGTCTCCGTAGCTCAGATTCCCGATGAACCCTATAAGTTGGAAATGGCTGCTATCGATACTATGGTAGCGGGTGATGTATTATTGGTCGATGCAGGACACAACAAACAAAGTGCCTTCTGGGGCGAGTTACTGACGACGGCCTGCATGGCCAAACAAGTGGGTGGGGTCGTAATGAGCACCTGTTCACGCGACCTCTGGGCATTGAATAAAATGGATTTCCCAGTATTCGGCATCGGCTGCACTCCTGCAGACAGCGCGGGGCGCATTGATGTGGTGCGTATTGGTGAGCCCGTCGAAATGGACGGCGTTAAAGCCCGGAATGGTGACTTGATACTGGGTGACCTGGACGGGGTGGTCATCATACCGGCGGACGCAGCAGAGGAGGCGTTGAAACGAGCCTCAGAAAAAGTTTCGGGAGAGAATACGGTTCGGGAGGAATTGCGTGCCGGACGGCCCGTGGCGGAAGTATTTCGAAAGCACGGGATCCTTTAGAAAGGTAAAAACGTATCAAGGAATCACTTTCAATACACCGCGCGTCACCTGCCAGTGACCCGGAAAAGTACAGAGATAGGGATACTCACCGGGTTTCGATGGAGCATTGAAATAGACGATGTAGGAGGCCCCTCCCTCAAGAATGGGCGACATGGCCAACACTCCTTCATCCTTTATGACGTAATGTTGCGCCAACCCTCTGGGGCTGGATGCCAGCTTCATGGATCCTTCTCCGACTACCTGTAAGCTTTCCGGACGAACCAGAACAAAGTTATGCTGTAGGCTCATGTCTTTGTTTACGACAGTCAATGCCACCCGGGCACCGGCTTTCACTTCCAGGTATTTCGGTTCAAACTGGAGACCGGCAACCGCATTGACCTGAAGTTTGGCAATGGCAGCCAACGTTTCTTCGTCACCGACAATTTTCCCTAAAGCCTCCTGTGCCGTAAGGCGGGAATCCACAGGATTTTCACCAGGAACAGGAAAATCATTCCACGCTGTTTTCGGCACCGGTCGGTAATAGGCAATGTCCGTGAAAGGTTGGCCGAGGCGGAATATTGAATAATAAAGATCCGGACGAAAGGGTTGCCCGGAACGGGTTTCCAATTCGAGATACAGATGAAGCTGCATCACCGGATGCAGTTGAGAAATTTCCACGAACACGGTTCGCCCGTTTTCCAGAAGCTGGAGGCTTTGAATTTCCACCGGATCATGTCCTTGTTGCCCCGGGTATTTCACAGAATATTCCTGCGATCCGTAAGCTCCACTGTAAAGGTAATTCCACTGTTCGCAGAAGGCCCTCTTTCTATTGAGAGAGAGGGGATCAATATCGGTATTGAACCGAATCAGCAGACCATTTTCACGGGTTTCCACTTCAGTAGTCAAGGGCATTTGCCCACCCGTATAACGAACCCGCTGCAATGAACCGTTTTCGCTTGCGTAACTCTGCCAGCCATCCGTTCCAGCCACATAAAGATGCCCGTCCAAAGGACTGAAGGCCATACGATGAGCGCCTGATAGGAAGTTTCCGGGCAGAGGCATTATGCCTCCCTGAATTCCTTCACCAACGGTTTCCCGCAACACTAAATAATACTGGCAGTATCCATAGGAGGTTCCCAACATTCTTCCAGCCAAGGGACCAAAACGTTCGTCACTTGGTATAAAGGCGATGTCTCCGGAAGAATTGTCAATACCTCGCGGCACAAAACACATTGGCATTTGGTAGCCGTATTTTCCATATTCGGGTTTAGGACCGAAGTGACCGTGATAGCTACCGTTACCAACTTCGAAAATACCGGAGGCCGGCGTCCAGGATCCCTCCTGAGGCATGGCGAAAACAAGGGAACCATCCGGAGAGACTCCCGTGCCGTTGGTGCCGCGCAGACCGGTGGCAATCGACTCAGGTCGACTGCCGGGAGTGAATCGCGTCATTCCGAACTGCTCAGCCCGAGTGAACCAATAAAAGCGCCCGAGTGAATCCTGATGCAGGGTCAAAGCGAAACTATTACCTGGTTTCGTGGGGAACTCATTCGTCACACACTCATAAAAATCGGCTTCTCCGTCATGATTCAGGTCATGCAGACAAGTCAATTGGTCCCGGCCAATGACATGGATTTTTCCATCGCGCACAACCAATCCCATCGGTTGATGCAGTCCCGATGCAAACCGCTTCCAAGTCAATTCTTCAAGGTCATCGTTAACACCATCGATCAACCAGACGTCTCCCATGATGGTCGAAACAGCGATACGCCCATCCGGCATTACACCGACTCCACCGATTCGCATAGGCGTTTTGAACGGATTCGCATCCCGATAGGGAACCGTCAAGGTATCGATTACGTAGGGGCCGGATCCGCGCCCTGAAATTCCTTTAGTGGCAACTTCCTGACCCTTCCACCGGGCGGGTCCGGCAACGGCAAGGTCCTTGGTTTCACCTTGATCAAATTCAAATCGCAACGAGCCTTTTAGAAAAGCCCCACCTGGTAGAGATCCATCCACACTTAAGGAATGCGCCAATTGCCCTTCTTTGATTCGAAGGGTATCATAAATCACGGCTTCTCCCATTTTGTATTTAAAAACGATGTGTTCGCGGTTCCGAAAGAATCCGAGATAGCGCTTCGGAATGTCTTCAGGAAGTTGCCACCTCGACTCCCCAAAATCCATCAAAGGACTCCCCCCTGCCTGGACACCTGAAGTGATCCCGTATCGACGAGCTGCCCAGATGACGAAATCGCCTTTCCAGGCAGAGACGAATGTCATTGTAAGGGGATCGAAAAGGGCCGTGAACTCTCCCAATTTCACATTCACTCCTTTTACTGCAATTCCCCCCTTGAATCGAGTCACTTGCATGAGCAGTCCGCCAAAGTCGACTTCATTGAGACGGGGATCCGTATTGTCTGACTCCGGATTCTGCCCCCAATGTCCCCAGCTACCTCCATCAAGCCCGGGAAACTGCGGAAGGATCTTTGGCAGTGGTTGATCGCTGTTCAGGTAGTGGCGTGCCTGGTTGGCATAAAAATCATTGATACGGTTTTCAGGAAAGGGGCTGGAATCAACTTGTGCTTCAATGGTTGAAACACATGTAAAAATTGCCAGAAAGACTGAGAAAAGTTTGACCATGTCAATTTCTTTTCATTTCAGAATCTTTCGCAATGTTTCATAAGAACTGCCATACTTGCAGAAATCCCCTTCTTGAGATATGAAAAAAACAAGCCTCTCTCTGGTAATTGCCATCGTTTATTTCGTTGTCCTGAGCGTCGGAACCGCACGGACGGACTCCCCTCCAAACTTCATTATCATTTTCACGGATGACCAGGGGTATGGCGATCTCGGTTGTTATGGTTCCCCGGAAATTGAAACCCCTAACATCGACCGGATGGCGGCCGAGGGAATGCGTTTCACCAGTTTTTATGCCGCCCCATTCTGTGGGCCCTCTCGCGCATCCTTAATGACCGGCAGCTATCCCCCGAGGCTTAGCTTGGCATTCAACCATGGTCCGGGCGCCAAGACCGGTATTCATGCGGATGAAATCACCATCGCCGAATTATTGAAGTCGAAAGGCTACCGAACACAGATGATTGGCAAATGGCATCTTGGTGATCATCCATCGTTTCTACCTCATCGGAATGGATTTGATGATTACCTGGGCCTTCCCTATTCGAATGACATGTGGCCATTTCATCCCAAGATGCCACCGCGTCCCGGCGAATCAGATCGAATGACAGCTGCCCGGAACAGAGCGGCCTACACCGGATTTGCCGGACAAGGGTCCTTTTATCCTCCGGACGGTGGATTCCCTGAACCTTTACCATTGCTCCACAATGATACCGTTCTGGAAACCAATCCGGATCAGACCCGCCTCACCACTAGGTATACCGAAAAGGCTGTTGAATTCATCGGGAAATACAAGGACCAGCCATTCTTTCTCTATCTGGCGCATGCCATGCCACATGTTCCACTTTTTGTTTCGGAAAAGTTTCGCGGGAAATCAAAACGAGGGCTCTATGGATCTGTCATGATGGAGATCGATTGGAGCGTAGGCGAAATCATGAAGAAACTGAAACAGGAAGGCATTGATGAAAAAACAATGGTTGTATTTACCTCGGACAACGGGCCTTGGCTTCAATACGGCATCGACGGTGGATCAGCAGGTCCACTGCGGGGAGGTAAAGGGAGTCATTGGGAGGGGGGGATGAGAGTGCCAGGCATCTTCCGATGGCCGGGTTCCATTCCGGCAGGTTCCAGGACATCGGCCATCGCTGCCAATATGGACCTGTTGCCGACCTTGGCAACTCTCGCAGGGGCAGCCCTTCCTTCAGACCGAACTCTGGATGGTATGGATCTGTCCGGATTGCTGGAAAGTGGTCGACCTTCCAGCAAGATCGAAGATCGGTTTTTCCTCTACTACGGCGGAAGCCGACGAACCGGGCAACCGAACCTGAAAGCCATCCGGCAGGGAGCCTGGAAGCTGGTGCTTGGCAGAACTGAAGGAAGCTATAAAGCCATCGAACTTTACGACCTTCACCGGGACATCAGTGAAGCCGAAAACAGAATGGACCAATACCCAGAAGTTACTCAAAGGCTATTGACGACAGCCATCCAATACAATGCAGATTTGGCAAAGGAAGCCCGTCCGCTGGGTCGACTGCAACTGTAAGCCCTATCCGGAAAGTAAATTACCGGGCTCGCTCTTTTTCCCAAAGAGGTCGGATTATTTCATACAGATCCTTGATATCAGGGTGATCGTGATAAAGATTTCGCGCCCGTTCAAGAGTTTGAAACATTCGACTGTAGGAATTGTCAACAATTCCAAAATGGTTGGCCAAAGTCAGGAACTCCTCGGGAGATATCAAAGCATCGATCGGAGCCTCCAACATAGGACTTAATGCTGCCCAGTTTTTCTTGGCCGTATCCTGATGGAGATGTAGAGGAGCGGAAAATTCGATGCGCATATTTTCATCGCTGTTTCGGATGGTTTCCTGGGGAAGTAATCGGAATCCCGTATTGGACAACAGAAAAAGTTTCAGCAATTCAACCCGGTTTGGAATACCGATTCTTTCCATATCATCCTTAATCACAGATCCTTTATTGTAGAAATTTTCAAATGTAGCAGAAGTCATCGGCAAGATACGTCGACTTCCCAAAAGGATGAGATCATTTTGAAGAGATCTAAAAGCGATTGCATGTGGATACACATCGTGAAAAGTCAACAGGAGGGAAACCAGATCTTCAAACCTCATCCTATAAGCATGAATCCATTGGGTCCAGATTCCATCGGGATGTAATTTGCGGCGACCTAATTCAAAGAATTCATGAGTGAACAGATTGGAAACACCCGTTATCCACGGATTAGAAGGTTCAGAAATGATGAGGTCATATTTTCCGTCCGGACTCCTCAGCAAATGGTTTCGTCCGTCATTCAAATGAATGTGGACGCGAGGATCTTCCAAGGGTCGTCCATTATGTTCATTAAAGAAATGACTTGCTTCAATAATCGCCGGCTCCAATTCAGCGACATCGATGGATTCCACGTCAGGATGAAGGACAACGGACCCCGTGGTCATACCACTGGCATAACCAATCACCAGAACTTTTTTCGCATTGGGCATGAACATCAGGGGCAATTGAGCCAGGAGAACCTGAGTATTTGCGTCGCCGAGGGACGAAGCATCGACTTTCCCGTTGTTTGCCAGCCAGATATTGTCACCCGAAGAACTCCGACCGACCGTCACCACAGACGAGATACCTTCATCGTAAAAGAGAAGCTCATGGGAACGGACCGATTTGTTCAGAAATTCACTCTTTGAATGAAAATTCATGTCAACGGCATCTTTAAAGACACCTGATGACATCAGTAATACATTCCAATAGGGAGGAAATATCCACCAGGCACACCCGATGCCAAACAAAAGGAAAGTCAACAATGCCCTTGAGAAAAAGCGGTAAATGCCATTGCCACGGGGAAAAAATTGGACACAGATCAAGACCAAAAATAAATAAATCGAAGCAACCAATATAACGGAACCCGTGACCTGCAACTTGGGAAGGATAATCAGTCCGCCAAGGGCAGCTCCGACGGCACAGCCAAGGGTATTGCAGGAATAAAGAGGGCCCACTGGTTTTTCGATTTCAGCTGACTCGGCAGTCACCATCCGGATGAGCAAAGGAAACGAAACCCCCATCAGCAGGGTCGGTAACAGCATGACAGAAAGGGCCAGGCTGAACTCGGTCACTTTGAACAGGAATAGAGACGAGTGCATATACTTAAACAAGACTAGAAAAGCATAGGGAAGTTCCGGAAACCAATACAGGGTTCCCCAACACAGAAATGCTGTGCTGAACTGAACAAGGAAAAAACAGAAAAACACTCCCTGGATACCCTGCTTTTCATAAACCTGATCAGCCAGCCTCCCTCCGAACCATCCCCCAATTCCAATACCAAGAAGAAAAGCCAGCAGCATGATTGAAAAGGCATAATGGCTCCCGCCAAGAGTCAGAGTCAGAACCCGAAACCATGCAACTTCAGCCAGTAGACCTGCAAATCCCATTAGGCCCGCCACCCAGAAATATTTCAGGGGAACTCCAGATCCTTTCGACCGGACTCGTGACTTCTCAGCGACCCTTGAATACGGACCAGGGAATCTCAAGGACACAATAATTGCGGCGAGGAACAATAGAAAATTCAATCCTATGGCAACCCAATGTGTTTGCGCCAAACCGAGCTGCGGCAGCAGATAGAATCCCGAAAAGAGGATCCCGAGCACGGCACCCAACGTGTTGGCTCCATAAAGTTTGCCGACATGATTACCGATTCGATTTTCATCCTCTTCATAGGGACCTGACAACACCGGAAAAGTAGCCCCCATACAGGCGGCTGGAGGTACAATTAATAGTCCGACCAGCAAAAACTGGCCGATGGAAAAAACAAGTGAAGAAGATTCCAATGTTGACCAAAAATTTAAATACGTCTCTGCCGTCCAATCGAGTAAACTTGGAAAGACCAAAGCATAAATACCTATGAATAATTCGAGTATCCCATAAATAAAAATTGGCCGCCGAATACGGTAGGAATAACGGCCGACAATCCAGGCCCCCAAAGCCATGCCGACAAAAAATCCGGACAGTACTATACACACCGCAAGCTGACTGGTACCCAGAATCAAGTTTAACCGACGGGTCCAGACATGTTCATAGATAAGGGAAGTCGCTCCACTGAAAAGAAAGAAAACGATCAATATCGGAAATACACGGGAGGATTCCGCGTACGAGGATTCTTCAGAAGTTTCTCCAATGCCAAGCGCCATGGTTGAATTAAGCAAGAGGATTAACCACCGATCCCCATGGACTGAATAAATGAATCGGCTTCGTCGATGGAGGCTTCCATTTCCTGAATGAGAGCTTGGATTTCGGATTCGACAACCGCCGCTTCCTCCTTGAGTGAAGCGATCGCCTTGGCATTAAGATTGTGCTTGAGGTAAAGCACTTGATCACGAAAGGCATTGATTACAGGTTCCATTTTGGATTCCGCCTTCTTCATGGCAGCGATGAGCGTATTGTAAGCTTTCCGGGTCAGGAACATTTGCTGCCTACTTTTAGCAGCCAAACTGGGATTGGAGTACAGCTCCAACTCGCTTTCCCATTCGGCAAAAAGATCAAGTGAGACTTTCTCGACCGCGTCGATCCTCTCTCGCACCGAGTTCGCCCGCTTCTCGCTCAATTCAAATTCCGACTGAAGGCTGCGATATCTTGATTCCAACTCTCCTCCGTTTACTTGAACAATCGAGGTGAAATGGTCCAGAGCAGACTGAAATTGCTCCTTAGCTTCTTCCTGACTCTCTTTGGCATCATCCACTCGTGAAACAAGAATATCCCGTTTCTCAATCCCGAATTTTTCCATTGTTCCGTAATAGACTGATTGACACGAGGTCATGGAAAGTAGTGCCAATGCAAAAAACAGCGAATGTTTCGGAGTTCTCATTCAGACAGATTCTGAAGTGAACCATTAAAAAAAGAAACCCATTTTCTCAGAAGGAATGCAGCCCAAATTTGGAATATATCCTGCTTCATTGTCCAGCCATTCAATCATTGCTTATAGAAACTTCGGAACAGGTCACAACTGATCACATCAGAAGAAAAGCTGAGGCAAGCGATCGGGATTAATTGAAGAATGGTCTCAATAGTTCTGTGAACTCGAATTCATATCCGGTGTTGATGTTTTTGTTGTAGAAAATGAGGTGGACGAAAAGGAATATGAGATTCATTTCTGGGGCGATTGCATTTTTAGGGTTAATGAACTTAGGGTGGGCTCAAGAAATAACCCACTCACCTGGAAAGCTAATCCTGGAGAATTCGTTGAATACTGTCCAAGCCGGTTACATTGAATTGGGCTCTCAGAGGAGTTATGGGGGAGACGGTGATGATATTCTGGTCGATGTTTTTCCAACCGAAGATGGAGGTTATTTATTGGCTGGCTATTCAGACTCAAACCCAGGATTCAATAAGTCCACACCTCATCTAGGTGGGGATGATTTCTGGGTCGTAAAAACTGACCGCGATGGGGCGGTTATCTGGGATCAGGTTTATGGAGGACCTGGTCAGGAAATCTTGACTGCCGCAGTGGAATCGTCGGATGGGGGATATCTCCTTGTGGGTTATTCATCGAGTGAACCTGACGGTATTCATAAAACTTCTGAACATTACGGCTTGGCGGACTATTGGGTGGTTCGAATTGATCCGGATGGGTTACTTCTCTGGGATGCTTCATTTGGAAGTGTCAAAGAGGATCGATTGACAGACATCATGGCGCTTCCCGACGGCGGGTTTCTTCTCGGGGGATCTTCCCTGGCTGGATCGTCCGGTAACAAAGAAGCCACGGGATGGCCGGGACCGATCGATAGCGACCGGGATATCTGGTTAATACGAATCACGGAAGGTGGTGCCAAACGATGGGAACAGACTTACGGAGGTATCAGAAACGATGTTTTTGGAGGATTCATGGGGATTCGAGATCAACGGAGCGTTTTCATATCAGCCTCGGCATCTGTCCCGGATGAGGCCGGGAATCGCAGTACGGAATACTTAGGCAAGGGGCAGGGAGATCCAGATCTATGGATGATAGAAATCGGAGGCAATGGGGATATTCTGAATGAACGGGGCATTGGAAACTCACGCAACACCATCAAAGAAATTTTTTCAGTATCTGGCCGCCTTCATTCCCCAACGGGATCGGTTTTACTGAACCCAATAGATGATCAATCCATCCAACTACATTTTCTGGATGACGATTACCAAGAGACCCATTCTTCCCGATTGTTCGTCTGGACCGGTGAGTTGAAAGCGCAAGGTTTCGCCTTTCAGATAAATTCGGGCATCCTTTTCTATGGCACTACAAACGCAGGCGTTTCCGGCAGTAAACACCTTAGAAATTTCGGGAAAAACGATATTTGGGTTCTGGGATTCAGCCCGGAGGGAAACCGAGATTGGCAAGCCTCTTTTGGAACCGATCAGAATGATGAAGTGACTCTGTTGAAAGAGATTTCCGGAGAGGGGTTTTTGATTGGAGGCGTCTCAGAAGGAGAGGTCAACAATCCTTCTTTCGGGAAAAAGGACTTCTGGCTTTCGGTGTTAAAGGTAAATGATCCCCTGATTGAAACAGATTCTGCTTCCAATTTGGTTTTTACGGGTGGAACGATCACAATGAAAGCCGACGTTATCAGCCAATCACCCGTAGCTTTCCAATGGTTCCATAATGGCCTCGCCCTCACGGGAAAGATTTCCAAAGTGCTCACCTTGACCAACGTCAACTCTAACAACTCCGGAGAGTATTCTGTTCAAGTTAGCTCCGAACTTGGAAGCGCACGAAGTTCTGTAGCTTTCCTAGAGGTATTCGATCCGTCGCAAGCCACCTTCGTCAACAGGAAAGAGCCTGAAAGAATTGGCGTACCACGCAACCAATCAATTGAACTGGAAGCTCCATTAATTGATTGGGATCCGGTGGAATACCACTGGTTCCATGACGGGATCCGGTTAGGATCGGAACAGCTCGGATCCTCACTTTTCATCTCTGATACAACTCCACAATACGAAGGAAGCTACAGTGTTCTGGTTCGAAATCCGATTACCGGCCAAACATTGCTCCATCAGGCTGCTGAGATCCGGGTTTCGAACCAGGGCTTCGCCAGGGTAGTAAGAACCATACCGACGCCCGACTTCAATGGAGACGGACTTCCCGATCTACTTTTCCAACATAACGACGGGCGCATTGCCTTCTGGTCTATGGACGAGCACCGGCGCATTGCTTCCGGTTTGTTTGAACCGAATCTGAACCCACGCACTAACTGGCAAATCCGGGGCGCCGGGGATATGGATCAGGACGGGCAGCCCGATTTGATTTTTCAACATCGGCGAAGCAAACAGATGGACATTTGGTTTATGGATGGAATCCAACGCCGCGAAGCGAAGTTTTTGTCTGTCGGTTTAGGAGAAGATGCCGATTGGACCCTGATCGGAACGGGAGATTTCAATGAGGACGGGCAAGTGGAATTGGGATTTCAGCATGAATCGAATACACCCGCCATCCTATTCATGAATAGAAACGGCGATCGATCCATCAATTTCGCTACCGATTCTCCATCGAAAATCCCCTTATTCGGCTTGGTTGATTTCAATGGGAACGGCATTTCGGAATTTGGGATGATCAAATATGACCGACGGGCCATCACACAGTCTGTAAACCGGATCGCTTATACGTTTCCAAGCCCTCGTTTGCCCGGAGTCGATCTAAATTCCGGGGCAAACTCATGGAAGGTTGTTGCCATCGGAGATTATGACGATGACTTCCAAAACGATCTGGTCATGGAAAGTGCCGAGGGACAGTTGGGTATCTGGTTCATGAATGGAAACCGAGCAAGGCGAACAGCATTATTGGCTCCCTCCACTGTAGGCCCCGGCTGGAGCCTGGTCGGCCCCAAGTAGCCAAGGGATTTTTATAGACTGCAAACGGAACAATCAAATCATGAAAAACACACTCCGTAAGAACAAAGGGATAAACGGTTTGCCTGGAGAATTCCGGGTGCCATCTAACTTGGGCACATTGATGAGCCCCGGATTCCTATTAGGATTGTGGATCATCAGTTTTTATTTGCCGATGGGGATTGGAAATCCTTTATTTGCTGCCACAAAAAAACGAATCGCAGAAGAAAACGAACACGTGGTTCTAGAACCCATGCTCGATTTACAGGACGTGTCGTCCTACCAATGGTGGAAAGACGGGACACCTCTACCGGGGAGGGATGAAAGAATTCTGATCATCGATCGCTTCCGGCCGAAACACGCGGGATCTTACAGCATCCGATTTCGAACTCTATCAGGAGAAGCGTTGATCGAGCGCGTGAGTGAAGTCGTGCCCGACAACGTGGAAGAACCCTCATTGGCTGAGGTCCAGGCAAGTTCAGATCTTACAGGGGACGGTTTTTCTGAAATTCTTTTTCAACATGAAAACGGTCCGTTGGCAGCATGGTCAATGGATTCAAACAATTACTTCGATCGGTTTTTTATTGAACCTTCATTGAGTTCAGATAGCAACTGGACCCTTGTGACTACCGGAAGGATAAATCAGGATTTCATTGCAGACGTCCTCTTTCAACACTCCTCGGGTTTGTTTGGGGTCTGGTATATGTCGAATCCTAATGAGCTTAATTTCAACGGATTGAACAAAAATGTGAGTGAGCGCGCGCTCCTTGAGCTTGGAGGCGCATCAAAATATGAATGGAGCCTCATCGGCGCCGCAGACTTCGATGGCAACCGTTTTTCGGAATTGGTTTTTCTTCACTCCGAAGGGGCTATTGCTATAGGTTCTCTGAGAGAGAACAAACTGAAGTGGCTGGAGATTTATCCGGACCATCCTTTATTGGACGATGGAAGCTTCATCGCAGCCATAGCAGATTTTGATCTGGATTCGAAAGCGGAAATTCTGACGGTCTCAGAGGCAGGTGAATTGCGGCTATGGAATCTCGATCGAACACAACACCGTTTCACAATGGACAGGCTATCGGAAGCATCATTCGACAACTCCCAGTGGCGGAT
>DUCD01000279.1:17455-20414 GCA_012959985.1 Verrucomicrobiales bacterium
AAACTCAGCTGAGACAGACCCAATTTGTAGCGCACCTGAATCCGGATTCGGGATGGCGAATTGCAGGTCCCTAACGAACGAAAACAGTCATGTCCTTTCGAACTATAAATCACCCACTTCGTCGATGAATGGGAAGCAGAAGTAGTGTTCTGCACATAATTTCATTTGACTTGGGAAGTTTGATGAAGGAGTAGTGAGTTTTAAGTTAAATTAATTGATGAAATTCCAATGTTTATCAACAAGACTTGGCAGGTTCAGGTCTTTAGTTTTATGGGCCGTGTTTCTGGCGATAACCGGAACCGGTGTTTTGAAAACCCATGCGGGCCTGTTCACGGTTTTAAATGCGACGGACCGAAATGAAATCCTCCGCCCAGGGGAATTCCTGGAGTGTCTCGGACAAAATTTTGTGGGGATCACTCATTTCACTATCGGCACCACCACCGCAGCGCAGTTGCTTCCGGTCCTGTCCAACAACGGAGTCCGTGTCATTGTGCAGGTCTCTTTTGAACTGCAGGTTCCTATTTCCGGTATGCAGAACCAAGTGAATCTATGGGATGCTCGTTTTTCGGGAACGGCACCGAAGCATACCGGGGCATTTTATGTCTGGCCCGCGGTAGCACCGGAATTCACCAACGAAGCTCTGGCCACCGGCCTTATCGACCAGCCATTTGAATTTCAGTTGACCTCAATCAAGAATCCCAGATCGTACCGTGTTTCGCTCCTTACCCCTCTGCCGCCAGGACTCATTATGGACAGTACGACTGGATTTATCAGCGGCACACCAACGGTTGCTGATACGTTTAGTTCTGCGATCACCGTTGAAAATGAAGCAGGTGAAGACAGTCAATTGCTGGAAATCACAATCCATCCCGAAGCGCCGGTGATTCAGGAACCCTTGACAGCTCAGGGAAAAGTGATGGAAGCCTTCCTTTACCGGATCCAGGCAACCAACGATCCCTCAAGTTTTTCTGCCCCGAACCTGAACCAGGTTTTTGGATTGGAATTGGATACTGAGACAGGAATCATTTCCGGTTTGCCGGAGGTCAGTGGAAATTTCCGCATCACCCTGACCGCAACCAACGCTAGCGGGGATACTGTAGCCACTCTGGAGTTGGAGATTCTTCCTCAGGCACCTGAAATCACCAGTCTCCTGACCCATGAAGGACGCGTCGGGGATTCATTTCTTTATGGCATCACAGCGAGCAACTTTCCTACTTCTTTTGGTGCCATCAATCTTCCACTGGGATTATCTCTGGTTGAATCCAGTGGCCAGATCTTCGGGACGCCGCTGGAGCAGGGTGTCTTCATAGTAATCATTTCCGCCTCGAATGCCGGAGGCACAGACCAGGAATCATTGCATATCACACTCCTGGCTCAAGCCCCGGTTATCACGAGCACTGACGGCGCAACAGCCGTAGTCGGCGAACCCTTCGAGTTTCAAATCATGGCTGAGAACAACCCGACGATCTACTCGGCGTTCCCTTTGCCGATCGGCTTGTCGGTCAACCCCTTGACCGGATTGATTTCCGGAACTCCGATTGTCGCAAGTACCATTGAATCGACTCTTTCCGCCTCAAACAGCGGAGGAACCGGGACGGGAAATCTTAGCATTACAGTTGCCGAATCGATTCCAACGATCATCAGTGAAGCCAGTACGGACGGTATTGAATCGGCAGGATTTGCTTACGTCATTCTTGCGACAGGAAGTCCCAACTCTTACGGAGCAGAAGGACTACCATCCGGTCTGAAGATCAATCCGGAGAATGGTTTGATCACGGGCATTCCACAGAACACCGGAATTTTCAAAGTCGAAGTTTCAGCCAGCAATGAACAGGGAACCGGAACCCGGATCGTCAATTTCATTATCTGGTCCGTCCTGGGCCAACCTCCAATGTCAATCAATCCAAACGCCGATGCGTTTGGAATCGTGGATGTCGAATGGCCCAGCTCCGCTTCTGGATTTTTACTCCAGTCCGCTATCAGCCTAAGCACTCCGCTCATCTGGTTTCCTGAAACTTCAACCCCGATGGAAACCGATGGTCTGAAGCGGGTTTCCGTGTTCCGTGTCGGTGCTCAACGATTTTACAGAATAAGCAAATCCCCATGAACCTTCTTTTTCCTAAGAGAAAGCACCGTTCTCCTTAGAAAGCTTTCGGCTGAAACCCGGCATCGTTGACGATTCTGGTGAATCCTTTATCAGGTTCTAACACGAATAGGCCACGTCGGTAAGCATACTTATCCGAACCGGAGTCAAAAGCAATGGCGGCAAGGGCACCGAACACAATCTTGTCTCGATACTCGGGGAAAGCTTCTTTGAATCATTCCAACCTGTCCTCGTGTTCTTCCACATCACCGACCTTGAGTGAGGCTTTAACTTCAATGGCAACGACTTCGTCTCCGTTGATAAGCAAAACGTCAATTTCCATTTGCCTGCCTTCCCGATCGATCCATTCAGCACGCTGCAGGGACCTGGATATCGCTATACCACTGTTTCTAAACTGATCCACACACCCTGGCTCAACCCAAGCCTCCACTAATTTTCCACATTGAGAGGTGAAAACACTTGAAAGCTCACGAATAGCGGAGTCGGTCTCTTCCCTTGATTGCCTCATGGCTTGTTCGGTCTCTCGGGCCATTTCCCTTTGGATCTCCAGCAACTCTACGGTGGATTCCCGGAGTTCTTCCATGCTTCGAACCAAGGCCTGCAATTCCGCTTCGCTCATTTCAAGAAGTCTCCACTTCAATCAACAACTGGGATCGTTTCGGTTTTTCGGTGTAGTTCATTCAGTATCCTATACAGAAGGAGGGAGGGCATTACCCCACTGCCGGTCGGTTAAGGAATCCGGCACCCCTGAAGCTGGGGGCGTCGACCCCGGATCATTGAAATCAGCATTCATTTCTTCCATATTCCGGCCTCGGCGCGGCCAGCTTCAGGGATGACGGTATTAAAATTCCTGCG
>DUCD01000280.1 GCA_012959985.1 Verrucomicrobiales bacterium
TTTTCCATTCATTCTGCTCATAGCTAATGTTCTTACGTTTTAGCACATTAACTGTCCACTTTTTTGGGGGAGGCTCACATCGCCTACGGTACAGACATATGCGAAATCTCTTTGCTACCCTGATTTGCCTGACGCCACTTATTGGATGCGAATCCGAAACCACTAGCACGTCTCAAAATTCCACGATTTCGATCTCGAAATCGGACAAGCAAGAACTGGCTTTGTCCGGAACATCTTCCGTCGACTGCGAAGTCGTTTTGCGCATTGCCGTGCCTGACCGGGAAGATCCACTAGAATGGACGACCGAGGTTGACGGCAAATTTGAGGCAGTGTTGAGCTCTTCCGACGAGCTTAAACTCGACGACGGAACAACTGGCAACGGTATCGTCTTCACGGTAAAACACGATGGTGTCACTGGAACCTCGTACATTGCGATGTCGCACCGTGATCCAGTTCCAAGTGGCGTCGTTGAGATTCGCGTCGAATCTCCAGAGACGAACGAATTGCCAGCGATCAAGCAAGACGGAAATCTGATCACAGTTGCCGACATCGCCTGTGACGACGGAACTACGATTCCGATCACCGTACTGGTTCGTAAAATTCAAACCGGCGGATAACAAAGCGATGCACCGGAGCGGCGAAGTCGGGCGTTCTCAAATGGAAAATTTCTCGTCGCCGCCCGGTGATCGCAAGCGTTGGATCACAATATAGTATTTGACACACGCCCCATTTATGGTATATATTCTATACCTTAATGAAATTCGAATACGACATTCGCAAGAGCCTAAAAAACAAAAAGAAGCAGGGCATTGACTTTGAAACCGCGCAAGAGCTCTGGAATGACTCAAATTGTATTATTTTCAGAGCACGAAGCGATGATGAAGAACGGTTCGCAATCCTTGCCTTGCTAAAATCTACGCTATGGATTGTTTTTTTTACCTACAGAGAAGAAAAAGTAAGAATCATTTCAGTGCGCAAAACCCGAAAAGGAGAAAAATCATTATATGAAAACTAAAGATTTAGATAAAATTTTTGATGATGGGGAGGTAGACATCACTAATTACTTGGATTTATCCAAAGCCTTTCGTCCAGGTCATGAACAAAAACGTGTAAACGTAGATTTCCCTCAATGGATGATTACTGAGCTTGATAAAGAATCTTCACGGCTAGGAGTACCAAGGCAATCCTTGATTAAAGTGTGGTTGGCTGAACGGCTAGAAAAACGTAAAACCAGAAAGAAAACCAGGATCCAACCAGCCGGTCGAGCTAACGGCTAACGCCGCCGCTCACCTCAAACGTTAGGCTGCATTCTTCATCACAAGTGTCATGACCGAAGTCTCGCTAATTATTCCAGCCCACAACGAAAGCAAACTGCTGCCTAGGCTGCTCGATACGGTGGACATCGCGCGGGAACACTTTGTTCACGGCAGAGATGCTGTTGAGGTCATTGTCGCGGACAATGCGTCAACGGATGACACGTCCGAGATTGCCGCCAGTCGCGGTTGTAGCTGTACCGAAGCGCTCGATCGCCGCCGCGCGGAATGGCGGAGCGAACGTCGCCAACGGAGACATTCTCTGCTTCATTGATGCTGATTCCCAGATTGACCCGGAAAGCTTTAATGCCATCACGACGGCACTTGACCGTGTTGATGCCATCGGTGGCGTCACAGGCTGTCGATTAGAGCGATGGTCGTTGGGGATCGCATTGACGTACGCTGTCGTTAGTCCGCTTGCGAGGCTAATCAACGTGGATGGGGGAGTGTATTTTTGTCGTGCCCCAGACTTCAATGCAGTAGGTGGATATGACGAGAGTCGTCTTATCGGCGAAGAAGCGCCGTTCATGGCGGCACTACGACAACGAGGAAAAGAACGTAGACAACGTCTACTCCACCTGACCCATGTTAAGGCCATCGTGTCGGCACGAAAATTCGATCAACACGGCGACTGGCATTTCCTGAAGATGTTGCCGACTCTCGTTGTTGCTGTCGTGCGGCCGTCTGCAGGTCAGAAGCTCGCGGAGCGGTTCTGGTACGCTGATGATCGCTAACCTGCACTTGGAACATGCGGCCGACAGGCAGTGAACCCGATTGTCTCCGTTTTTATGTCGACAAGCCTCAATGCCTCCATTGAGCTAAAGATCAGGGAGGTTGATTCTTCAGCGATCTGCGATATGAATCTGTCGTGATTATTCTGTAGTTTTTTTGTTGTTTTTATGATCCGGCTAGGAGGAAGATATCAGTTTCCATGATTGTCCACCGCAATGTTTGCGGTTTTATGAAAGAGTCCGATCAGAATAAATTGGATCCACCCCATTCGCATCATTTGTCATTTGCCCAAGGTTGGGTTGAATTGGGTGATGCGGATGAAGCCCGGCAGGAGTTGGACAAAATGGATTCTCGATTTCGAAACCATCCGGATGTTCTGGAGGTTTCCTGGCTGGTTTTTTCCGAAAAAACGGATTGGGATCAAGCCGCGGTAACGGCCCGTCAAATAAAGGAGTCAGCTCCTGATCGTGCATCGGGATGGATACATTATGCCTATAGTATGAGGCGGCTTCACGGATCGGAAGCTGCAATGGAAAGCCTCGAACCTGCCAGTCGCTTATTCCCGGATGAACCGGTTATTCCTTATAACTTGGCCTGTTATGCCTGCCTGTCTGGAGATAAAGGAGAGGCGGAAAAATGGTTGAGATTGGCCATGTCCATCGGAAATCCAAAAATCATCCGTAAAATGGCGCTGAATGATGAAGATCTCGAATCGATGTGGCCGAAGATTCCATCCATGAGACCCTGATGATAACCGACTCTAAGTTGATCGATGCGGTGCAGCGAAATTCTTCAACGAAAAAACTGGTCATTGAGTGGTTTCAGTAACTAAGGTTCGTGCGATATGTTGGATGATGCACGAGATCGATTGGCCGAACTTAAGACAAAGCTTTCTCATTTGCGGAGGTTTCTTTGACGTCTCTGCGAAAAAACGACGTTTAGAAAAGTTGGAAAAAGTCATGGCGGAACCAGGGTTCTGGGATAGTCGTGAAACGGCCCAGCGGACCATCGATGAAGCCGGGGGAATTCGACGGCAGGTGGATCCTTTGAGTTCAGCGGAAAAGAAGCTGGAAGATTTGGGTGTTCTGTTTGAATTGGTGGAGGGCGAACCAGAGGATGCCCAGGAGGAAGCTTTCAAGGAGATGGAGACTGACCTGAGCGACCTTGGTAAGAATGTCGAGGAGCTTGAGCTGAAGGTGATGCTCAGCGGTCCTCACGATCCAAACAACTGTATTCTCAACATCAATGCAGGTGCTGGAGGGACGGAATCCTGTGATTGGGCGAATATGCTGCTTCGCATGTTTCAGCGCTGGTGTGAAATTCGAGGCTGGAAATGTGAATTGGCCGATATTCTTTCTGGAGATACTGCCGGCATTAAAAGCGCTACCTTGATGATCTCCGGAGATTACGCCTATGGTTATTGCAAGGCGGAGCGGGGGGTGCATCGATTGGTCCGTATATCACCTTTCGATTCCAATAAACGTCGGCATACCAGTTTTGCCAGTGTGGATGTTGTGGCCCAGATTGCTGCCGAAGAGCAGGTTGATATGCCGATCACTGAATTCAGGATCGATACTTTCCGGGCCGGAGGAAAAGGCGGACAGAACGTGAATAAAGTCGAGACGGCCGTCCGAGTGACCCACATTCCTACAGGCATTGTTGTTTCCTGCCAGAACCAGCGTTCACAGCACCAGAATCGTGCCACCGCCATGAATATCGTCCAGTCCAGGATTTTTGCGCTTCAGCAGGATCAGAAAAAAGAACAGATGGATAAATTCTATGGGTCAAAAGGTAGTATTTCCTGGGGGAGTCAGATTCGAAGTTATGTTTTTCAGCCTTATCGCATGGTAAAGGATCTCAGAACGGGGATTCAGACCAGTGATGTTCAAGGTGTTATGGATGGAGAGATCGACCCGTTCGTCAACGGTTGGTTCCGGGCCGGTTGTCCCGCAATCAAAGCAGATGCTCTGGATCTGACAGAGGCGGCAGACTGATTTGATATGAAGGTTAGGAATGGCAATAAGTTTAAATAAAGGTTCGGTAGGGAGTGCTGTCCCAGCGCGTCCTAACTTTTAGGATGAATATACTCGATCGAATAGTGGAGGTGAAGCGAAGGGAGGTTTCCGCCTTACCGTTGGTATCGGACTCCGCCTCCCTATTGAAAGAGCGGATGGGACAACGAGCCGATCAGCGTGATTTTGAATCTGCCTTGAGAAATCCTCGTAAGGGATCGGTTGCATTGATAGCCGAGATAAAGAAAGCTTCTCCCTCTGCTGGAGTCATTCGGCAAGACTTTGATCCCGTGGAGTTGGCCAAGGTTTACCAAAATCACGGAGCGTCCTGCATATCGGTTTTGACGGATACAGATTTTTTTCAGGGGAGTCTGGATTACCTCAGAGCAATCCGTGATCAAGTGGAGCTTCCCTTGCTCCGGAAAGACTTTATCATTGATGAACGGCAGATTGTCGAAGCCGTCGATTACGGTGCAGATTGCATTCTCCTGATCGTTGCCATCCTCGATGACTCGCAACTTCGGCGTTTTTTAAAATTGGCTTCAGGTTGCGGGCTTGCGGTTCTGGTTGAGGTACATGATGAAAAGGAATTGGGCAGAGCCCTTGATGCGGGCGCACGAATTATAGGAGTCAATAATCGGAATTTAAAAACTTTCAAGGTCGATCTCGCGACGACTGAGCGCTTATTCCACGATCTTCGATCTGGAAAACATGGAGAAAACCTAATCCTGGTTTCTGAAAGCGGTATTCATTCCAAGGGAGAAGTTCAACGACTGGCCGCATGTGGGGCGGATGCCGTTCTGATCGGGGCATCACTGATGAAGGAAAAAGATATCGGCTTGAAAATCGATCATTTGTTGAGTTGAAGGGGGGAGGGCTTGAAATCCGCCTTGAAATCCTTGGAAAATATTAGTTGTGGTCCTTTACTCGGCATATTAGTCTTTCACAAGTTGGCTCTCGCGTGAGAGTGGACTGAAGTTTCTCATGCACCCAATCATTTCCAAACTTTTTGAGGTACAGCAGATAGAATTAGGTCCCAAGCCGAAATCTGCGAAAAACAAAGCTGAGGTCAAGCGACTTCGTGAGGAAATCCCCGTGCCGATCCAAGGTCATTATGACCGTCTGATGAAACGGGGGAAAAAGGGTGTCTCTCCGGTAAGGAATGGAACCTGTACCGGATGTTACATGAAACTTGCTTCAGGCCAGTTTGCCACTCTTCTCCGAGTTTGCATTTGGCCACATACATGATGTCGGTCGGTGTGAAAGAGAATGTCTCCGAGCCGAAGATGTGATGATCTGTGATTCATGTGGCCGGTATCTCCATGTCAGTGAAGAGGAGATCAAAGCTGCACTTGAACCGGAAAAGAAACCGGTTAAGAAAAGAGCAGTAAAAAAGAAGACCGCTACAAAAAAGAAGGCCGCCAAGAAAAAGACGGTCAAGAAGGATACTGATTCTGAGGAACCTGCAGAGGACTGATCGGACTTTATTCTAATTGGATAAGACCCCATTCTTTTCCACGGTTGAGGCAGGGCGCTCCATCTTGATAACTCAACCTTCCTCTGCTTTCCAATTGTTGAATCTCGGTAAAGCTACCTTTCCTGCGTCCTGACGGTGCATGCAGACCGATAGGGGCCTATGATTGGATGGTATGAAGCATGAAACTCACGTAGCCGGTTCAATTTCCCGTATCTGCATTTTTGTAGACCAACCTGAAAAAAACGGGATCTGGAATCCTGGACTTCTGGTTCTTTCCAGCCGGAGGATGACCAGATGCATGGCATCCATTCCGTATAGATTGCTTCCCATTGGTTTCCCTTCCAGCGGGTTTTCCGGATTTTTGGGAATTGCCTGAAGATGGCCGTGAGGGAATCGGTTGGGTGGCCTTCCATTTTGTTAATGTACCCGATTGAGAATACAAGATTCCCAAATTGCTCCGGGCTTACCTGTCTCTGGGCACCCGTATCTGTGGACCTCCGGCCTTGGACTTGGAATTCCGAACCATCGATTTTCTCACGCTTCTTGATCTAAAAAGATTGCCGAAATGGGCCGTTGACAGATACTTGAACTGATATGCAAATGTTGGTGCGGTCGCCCTTGTTCCTTTTATTTCTAATGGGCACATTCCTACATTACCTGGTTTTTTACTATCTCAGGTCTCGAACGGGACTGATCGATAGGGCGCAGTGGATGCACTATTGGGCCAAGGTATTCTGCCGGTGGTTTGGTATTCAGGTACATTCAGTTGGTAAACCTCCTGACAGTGGGATTATTTGTTCCAACCATATAAGCTACCTGGATATTCTGGTGTTGGGATCCCTTTGTCCTCTTGTATTTGTCTCAAAAATTGAGGTTCGTAATTGGCCGTTTGTGGGGCAGCTCACCACCTTGGCGGGGACCATCTATGTTGATCGGTCGAAAAGATCAGAGGTTGTAAAGATCGGAGAATCCATCGCATCTGTCCTCAAGGAGAAAGTCGTTGTAGCGGTTTTTCCTGAAGGCACAAGCAGTGATGGAAGTCAGGTTCTTCCTTTTTATCCTTCACTCCTTGAGCCCGTTGTTCAGGGAGGATGGCCGGTTACACCCGTAAGGTTGACGTATTCCGTTCCTACCGGGAAGGTGGAAACGGATGTTGCCTATTGGGGGGAGATGGCCTTTGTTCCTCATTTCATCAAATTGATGGCTAAAAAAAGAGTGAATGCAGAAGTCTCATTTCTGCCGGTTCAGCAAGGGTTCATCAATCGCAAACAGGCGGCACGGGATCTTCATGAAATGATCAGCAATGTGAGGTGATTGGGTACTACGTGCTGTCTTCAGCACGCCGCTTGATGACTGATATCCGCGAAATCATCCTGGGTATCATCACGGTTTCGGCGCGCTGGGACAGCGCAGACCTACCCGTTCGTTAATTCTGAATGAAATAACTGAGGTTTTCCAATTCGATGGCTAGGTTGACATTGTTGACCATCACATCGTCCGGTACCGCTAAAACTATGGGTGAAAAATTCAGTATGGCGCTTATTCCATAGTGTATCAGGATATTGGCTACTTCCTGAGCTACGGAGGCCGGAACGGTGAGGATTGCCATTCTGACTTTCTTTTTTGAAATAAAGTCGGCCAGTTTCTGCATCGAATAAATGGGTTGTTTGATTTGTTTATCCCGTTTTCGATCGAGATCAATGTCAAAAGCGGCAATAATTTCAAACCCTTCCCGTGCAAAACCCTGATAAGTCAACAATGCCATTCCCAGATTTCCGACGCCAACCAGAATGACGGGTTGCAGGCTCCTCGTGCCCAGCAAATCTGAAATCATTGAGAAAGCAGTTCCACATCATAGCCTAAGCCACGAGTGCCGAATTGCCCGAAATAGGTCAAATCCTTTCGTAGTTGAGTTGGCTTAACCCCGGCGGCCCTCGCCAAGGCGTCGCTTGAGACCGTTTTAAGTCCGTTGTCATTCAGACGTTGAAGACATCGGAAATAAATGGAAATGCGATAGACAACTTTTCGCGGGATTTCTTTCGGGAGGTTTTTTTTCAAAATGAAGTGCCGAAGTTCATCTTTAATGGATCGCTCAAGGTCTCTAGGGAAGCATGGTGTCACCCATTAGAAAACGATCGATTTCCCTTGCGGCACGACGTCCTTCATCAATGGCCCACACCACAAGAGATTGGCCGCGACGGCAGTCACCTGCGGCGAAAACACCGGGCACACTCGTAGTGAACTGGTCGTATTCAGCTTTATAGTTTGAGCGTTTGTCCACTTCTACCCCCATGGCTTCACTGAGATACTGTTCCGGTCCAAGAAAGCCCATGGACAATAGAACCAAGTCGGCGTCCCAAATCTTCTCGGAGCCCTCGATTTCGGCCATGGACCATTTTCCATCAGTATTCGTCCATTGGACGTTAATGGTTTTAATCCCTATCACGTTCCCTTCTTCATCACCGATGAATCCCTTGCTCATAATACAGTAGGTTCGGGGGTCGTCACCGTATTTAAATTTGGCTTCGGCATGCCCATAATCGATGCGGAAGATTCTGGGCCACAGAGGCCAGGGGTTGTCAGGAGCGCGTTCTTCTGATGGTTGGGGCAGCAATTCGAAATTCACTACATTTTCTGCACCATGGCGGATTGAAGTGCCGATACAATCCGTGCCGGTATCTCCACCGCCGATCACAATGACCTTTTTTCCTTTTGCAGAGATATAGTTCCCATCTTCATGACCGGTGTCCAGAAAGCTCTTCATGCTGGCTCGTAGAAATTCCATGGCAAAATGAATGCCCTTGAGAGAACGGTTTTCAATCGGCAGATCACGTCCATTGGTTGCGCCTGTCGCAAATAACACCGCATCATTTTTTTCTTTCAGCTGTTGGACATCTACTGCGTTTTCACTGCTTCCTCCGACGTCGGCATTGGTTACGAACTCGATACCTTCCTGTTACAAAAGGTTGATTCGACGATCGACAATATTCTTGCCCAGTTTCATGTTGGGAATGCCGTATGTCAGCAAGCCGCCAATGCGGTCGGCCCTTTCGTAAACGGTAACCTTGTGCCCGGTTTTGTTAAGCTGGGCGGCGGCGGCCAAACCGGCAGGGCCGGAGCCGATGATGGCCACCGTTTTACCCGTTCGGGTTTCTGGAGGTTCCGGTTTTATCCATCCCTCATCAAATCCTTTTTCGACAATGGCATATTCAATATTCTTGATCGTGACAGGCTTATCGACGGATCCGAGAACGCAGGATCCCTCGCATGGAGCAGGGCAAACGCGTCCGGTGAATTCCGGGAAATTATTCGTTTTGTGCAGTCGCATCAGGGCATCCTTCCACTGATCACGATAAATGAGATCATTCCATTCGGGAATGGCATTGGAGACAGGACAGCCGTTGTCTGATTGGCAAAACGGAATCCCGCAATCCATACAGCGTGATGCCTGTCTGGTTAAATGATCCTCGATGATCGGCGTATATAATTCTCCGTAGTCAGTCAGGCGAGTTTCTATTTCACGATATTCAGCTTGATCGCGTGCGATCTCTTTAAATCCGGTTGGGTTACCCATATTTTTTACGTTGCGTCTATGCCACCTCGGCGGCTACCTCAGCCTCTGCGATTTTTATTCTTTCCAGCAATATACGTTTGTAATCCGTTGGCATGACTTTCACGAAGTGGCTTAAAGCATTCTCCCAATCCCCCAGAATGTGCTTGGCTACAGGTGAATCTGTGTAGAGTGCGTGTTTTTCAATTAGTGATTTAAGTTCGGAAATATCCTCGATGGCTTCCATCTTCTCCAGATCGACAAGGCCTCTATTGCACTTGTTCCGGAAGGTCCCGTTTTCATCGAAAATGTAGGCGATTCCCCCACTCATGCCGGCGGCAAAGTTGCGGCCAGTGGAGCCCAATATGACAACACGGCCACCGGTCATATATTCACAGCCATGATCACCGATCCCTTCGACAACGGTGTTGGCGCCACTGTTGCGCACACAGAATCGCTCGGCCGCTATACCACGGAAAAACGCCTCACCGCTGGTTGCGCCGTAAAGCACGACATTGCCGATCAAAATGTTCTCCTCGGCAGCAAAGCTGCTGTTTTTGGGAGGATAAATAATAAGGCGGCCGCCGCTCAATCCCTTACCTACATAGTCGTTGGTATCCCCTTCAACTTCAAGAGTGATACCACGGGCGAGGAATGCCCCGAGGCTTTGACCTGCGGAGCCGTCCAATTTGATATGGATGGTGTCATCGGGGAGTCCTTCCGGTCCTCGGCGTTTTGCAATTTCGTGAGAGAGCATGGTCCCTACGACGCGATTGATATTCACAATCGGCAGCTTGATATCAACGCGTTCACCTCCCATGATTGCGGGTTGAGCCTGCCTAATGATTTCATTATCCAATGCCAGTTCCAGGCGATGATCCTGCCCGATGGTTTGATAGGTTCCGACATCGTCGTGAGATTTCTTTGCGGGCGTCAACAAAGCAGCTAAATCAATACCATCCGATTTCCAGTGATGAATGGCTTTATCCATTTCCAGCACGTCCGTTCGCCCCACCATCTCGTTAATAGTTCGGAAGCCCAGTTTTGCCATGATGCCACGCAATTCCTCAGCCAGCATAAAGAAGTAATTCACTACGTATTCCGGCTTGCCTTTAAAATTCTTACGCAACTGGGGATCCTGAGTGGCGATGCCGACGGGACAAGTATTCAGATGGCACTTGCGCATCATGAGACAACCCATTGTAACCAATGGGGCGGTGGCGAAGCCGAATTCTTCGGCACCCAGAAGCGCAGCAATAGCGACGTCACGTCCGGTTTTTAATTGGCCATCGGTTTGCAGGACAACACGGGAACGCAGATCATTCATGACCAAAGTCTGGTGAGTTTCCGTAATCCCCAGTTCCCAAGGTAAGCCTGCGTGTTTGATGGAGGTAATCGGGGAGGCTCCGGTTCCTCCATCGTGGCCGGCGATCACAATATGATCCGCTTTGGCTTTGGTGACCCCCGCAGCGATGGTGCCGACACCCATTTCAGCGACCAGTTTCACGCTGATTCGAGCTTCTTTATTCGCGTTTTTGAGGTCGTGGATTAACTGTGCCATATCCTCAATGGAGTAAATGTCATGGTGAGGAGGGGGGCTGATAAGACCTACACCAGGAGTTGAGTGGCGTATTTTGGCAATATACTCATCGACTTTTTTTCCGGGCAACTCGCCTCCTTCACCAGGCTTGGCACCCTGTGCTATCTTAATCTGAATTTCATCGGCGTTGGCTAAATAGTGTGCGGTGACACCAAACCGGCCGGAGGCAACCTGTTTGATGGAGGATCGTTTCGAATCGCCATTGGGTAAGGGTTCAAATCTCAGGGCATCTTCCCCCCCTTCACCTGTATTCGATTTCCCCCCCAGACGGTTCATCGCGATGGCCAGCGATTCATGCATTTCAGCTGAAATGGAACCAAAGCTCATGGCGCCGGTGCAAAAACGTTTCACAATCTCCTTGGCTTCTTCAACCTCTTCGAGAGGGATGGGGCCCCCGTTGGCATTTTCCTTAAAGGCCATTAAGCCACGTAGGGTGCAACCGCGGGTCGCTGTCTCATTGGAGGTTTTTGAAAAGCGTTGATAGGCATTTCGGTCATTGGATCGTGTCGCGACCTGAAGCGATGAAATTGTATCGGGGTTCCACATATGACGCTCGCCCTTGTCACGCCACTGCATTTCACCTGGGTTGGGTAACACCTCCATGCTATCGGTTTGTCGGCAGGGATAGGCCAGTTCATGTCTGCGCAGAGCCTCTTCTGCGAGCACTTTGAAACCAACGCCTTGTACCCGGCTCGGCGTTCCCGTAAAACAGCGGTCAACCACATCGTGGGCAAGACCGACGGCTTCGAAAATCTGTGCCCCCTTGTAGGATTGCAGGGTTGAAATGCCCATTTTAGCCATTACTTTCAGCATGCCTTTGGCGACCCCTTTACGATAAGTGGTAACGATCTTATCATCGGTATTGAAAAGATCGCCTTCCAATAGACCTTCCCTTTGCGCATGCCAAATGGATTCAAAGGCCAGATAAGGATTGATGGCGTCCACACCAAAACCGATCAGCATGCAGTGGTGGTGTACCTCACGTGCTTCACCGGTCTCGACGACGATTCCGATTTTGGTTCTTTCTGAGGATTTCACCAAATGATGATGGACAGCCCCGGCTGCCAGAAGGACGCTAACCGGTACACGGTCTGCATCAGTCGCTCTGTCGGACAGAACCACGAGACTGAAACCTTGAGTAATTGCCTCGCTGACTTCTTCGCAAACTCGAGTCAGTGTTTTTTCGAGTCCTGAGTGATCTTCGGATTTCGGGTAGGTAATATCGATTACTCGAGACTTCCACCCTCTGTGATCAATATGGCGTAATGCCGCCATTTCTTCGTTGGTTAAAATGGGATGAGGAATTCGCAACCGATGGGCATGTTGCTCAGTCGTTTCAAGCAAATTACCTTCAGGTCCAATGTAGCATTCAAGCGACATCACCACCTCTTCACGGATGGAATCGATGGCCGGATTGGTTACTTGTGCAAACAGTTGTTTAAAGTAGTCATAAACCATGCGCGGTTTATCGGAAAGGCAAGCCAAAGCACTGTCATTTCCCATGGAGCCCACAGGGTCTCGCAGCTGGTTTACCAGTGGTAGAAGCATGAATTGAAGGGTCTCTGTCGTGAAACCAAAGGCCTTCATACGGTCCAGTAAAGTCACCTCGTCGAACCCGTGGGATTCCTCATCGGTGTGCAGGTCTGCAAGGGCGATACTTTGGTTTTTCAACCATGCTCCGTAAGGGCGGGCAGTTGAAAAACTCGTTTTCAATTCAGTGTCATCGATTAAACGTCCCTGCTCGAAATCGAGGAGAAACATCATGCCCGGTTGAAGACGTCCCTTCGATTTAACATTGGCAGGATCGACTTTTATCACGCCAACTTCAGAGGCCATGATCACCAAATCATCATGTGTGATGTAGTATCGACTTGGGCGAAGACCATTTCGATCCAATACCGCACCGATGTACTTGCCATCGGTAAAAGCAATCGATGCGGGCCCATCCCATGGCTCCATGATGGTGGAATTGTAATTGTAGAAATCCCGCTTTGCCTGAGGCATCTCTTCGTCATTTTGCCATGCTTCGGGGATCATTAGCATCACGGCCTCCTGAAGAGTGCGTCCCGTCATCAACATGAATTCGAGGATGTTGTCAAAGCTGCCTGAATCGGAACAGTCAGGTTCTACGAGAGGAAACAGTTTTTCAATCTCATCTTTGAATAGATCGCTTTTAACAACTCCTTCACGGGCGCGCATCCAGTTGATGTTGCCTTGGCGAGTATTGATTTCGCCATTGTGGCTCATGAATCGGTTGGGTTGTGCCCGGTCCCATGAGGGAAAGGTATTGGTGCTGAATCTTGAGTGCACCATCGCGAGGTGGACAGAATAGTCTTCATCGCTTAAATCCGGATAGAAAGGCATCAACTGACCCGATGTCAACATGCCCTTATATACGATGACCTTGGATGAGAGAGTGCAGATATAGAACAGATCTGACTGAGTCAACTCCGGATTGTTTCGCAGGTTGCGAGTCGCTACTTTCCTGATAATATACAGTTGCCGTTCAAAGGCATCCTGTTCCACGTTGTCGGCTGCAGCGATGAACACTTGTTCGATATGAGGCATTGAAGAAAGCGCCGTCGGGCCGATATCTGCTTTTTCAGGCTCAACAGGTAATTGGCGCCAGCCGATCAGTTTCTGGGCTTGCTCTTCGATAATTCCAGCCATTACTTCTTTGCACTTGGCCCGCTCGGATTCATCGGTGGGTAAAAAGACGTTCCCCACTGAATATTTCCCCTTTTCCGGCAGATCAATTCCGAACTCGGTCTTAGCTGTTTTCGCTAAGAATTCATGAGGCAGAGTAGTGAGGATTCCCGCGCCGTCACCTGTGTTTGCTTCACAACCACAACCACCACGATGGTCCATTCGTTTGAGGGCATGATCCGCCTCCAAAACGATTTTGTGACTCGGGCGGCCTTTCATGTCCGCAACAAATCCAACGCCGCAACTATCTTTCTCATTAGCCGGGTCATACAGTCCGCGCTTAGCGGGTCTACGCAGGGTTACTTCCTGGGTCATATAAATTTTCTCCAATAAGCTGCTTATTGGAGATTCTCTAAAGCAGCAGAGGGTTTGCATCGAGTGCTGTGATTGTTCCCTCCTGCGATGAGTGGGGACATTTATCCCCTATTAATCACCAAGGGGACTTCACAGCGAACAGAGCCCTGAATTTTGGCTTATGTTCTAATGGCGGGCAATTAAAACGGGCTTGAACCAGAAAATCAAATTTTTAATCCAAAAATGCAAATTCATTGGTAAGTAAAAGGGTATGCGCCAGTAATGACCAATTGTTTATTTTTTGGTTGCTTTTCTCATTTTGGGTGTTTTTTTCCAACCTGATCATCACAAGATCCATGCCCATACTGATTTCGAACTGTTCAGGTGAGCGTTTTAAAATCATCCGATAAAGTGAAATTACTTTCTCGCTGTCTGAAGCAAGTTGTTCTGAATCAAGCGATTGGATACAGCGTTCAGCTTGTATTGATGCAAAGGGACTATTCATAAGAAACAACGCTTGCTGTGGAACAGTGGTGACGTGCCGTTTAGGTTGGTGTGCATCAGGATTCGCAAAATCAAAGGCTCGGTACAATCCTGGCAGGTTTTGCCGATCAATAAATCCGTAAAGCGTTCGACGTCTGGCGGTTTCTGGGTGAGTAAGTTCTTGAGAGCGCCCTCCGACGGTTCGATCCAATGATCCGGATACGACCAAAAGAGAATCCCGGGTCGCCTCGAAATCAAGACGTTTACGGTTCATTTTCCAGAGCAAACGGTTTTCAGGATCTGATTCCATATATACCGGACGTTCCTGACTGGATTGCTGGAAGGTTGCCGAGGTCAGGATCAACCGTTGCAGGCGTTTGATAGACCAGTCGTTTTCCATCAGGTAAGCCGCCAGGTAATTCAGGAGATTCAGTTGAAGGGGGCGTTCCGCACGGAATCCGAAATCACTGGGAGAATCCACCAGAGGTCTACCGAAATGCAGTCCCCATATTCGATTGACTAAAACGCGTGCGGTCAGTGGATTCTCATCGGATGCGATTGCTTTTGCCAATTCCAAGCGTCCGCTTCCCTGAGAAAAGGGAGGATTCTCTGGTTTGGTAAGAGCCGTTAGGAATTTTCGGGGCACTTCCTTTCCGCGGTTATTGGGGTTGCCGCGGTGAAAGATGTTGGCGTTTTTTGGGGTTTCCCGGTCGTAAAGCACCATACCACGGGGAGGTGCCCCCGGATGCACTACTTCCAGTTTACGGATTTCTTTTTCCAGATTGCGCAGCTTATTCCGTGAGGGGATGTCGAACAAGCGATTGATGTCCGCGTCAGAAAGACCCGAATAGGGCCCTTTTTCGTGAAGAATCAAATGGAAGACTTCATCTTCGCTTGAAGTGGGGCGGCTGGGTTCCTGTTCTGCTTCAAGGGGCGAAAGGGAAGAATCCGCATCCGGAGATGACAGTTTCACAAACTTCTCGTTCACTCGCTGAAAAACGTTTCCATATCGTTCGGCAATCTGCTCCATGGACTCCGGAAGGGGAGTCTGCCCAAGGGCTGCTAGAATTCTGCGATTCACGAATGAATCCGTCTTCCATGCCTCCAGTTTTGCTTGGATGCTATCGGAATCAATTCGGCCGTCGATAGCAACCCGTTTAAGTTCAAACCAAGGGGAAAAGACCGAATCCTGAGATTGACTGAATTTCTCAAGATAGCTGACCCAACGTCCGAAAAGTTTTGGATCCAGTTTCTGCTTTCTGACCAAATTTTCGATAGAGGAGGGGGTGGTGAGTTTTTCAGCTTCCAATGTTAATCGCAGATACTCCCCGGATCGGCTTCGGTGCAAGTTCAGGAACTCTGACGACTTATCAGTCCGGTATTCTTTTAATTCCGTTTCTTTCTGCTTTTTTTCCTTTTGATAATTCGCATATTCGCGCGCCGAAGTCGAGGTGCCGATCAGGGGGAGTTCTCCGGGTTCAACGCTTGATGCAAACACGCCATAAAGGGAATAATAATCATCCATTGAGATCGGGTCATATTTATGGTCATGGCATCTGGCACAGGTAACGGTCAGCCCCAGAAATCCTCTGGTCACGACGTCAATACGGTCATCAATAATATCGTGGGGGTTGTTGAGAAAACGACGACCGACAGTCAGGAAACCCATGGCTGCCAATGATTGAGGATGGGACTTGGGGTGGTATCCGTCAGCGGCTAACTGCTCGATGATAAAGTCGTTATAGGGTTTGTCGGAATTGAAGGCATTGATGCTGTAGTCACGGTAAGTGTAGGAATAAGGGAATCGACGTTCAGCCGTGAACACATACCCTTTGGAGTCGGCATAGCGGGCTAGATCCAGCCAGTTTCTGGCCCACTTTTCTCCATATGTCGGGGATGCAAGGAAATGGTCGACTATTTCAGAATATCTGAATTGGGTGAATTTTCCACGCAGGTTTTCATCGATTTCATCAACATCAGGAGGCAAGCCGGTTAGGTTGTAACTGATGCGACGTAGCAAATTTTGGGGTTCTGCTCTGGGAGAAGGCGTCATGTCCCTGTCTTCAAGATTCCGGGCAACAAACAAGTCGATTGGATTCGTCGCCCAGTCCAATTGCTTTATTTCCGGAAGATCCGGTTTGGCAACTTTTTGAAATGCCCAATGGGTGGACGTGAGTTCCGAGGCGTTACCGGAGTGGGGCAAAAGGAATGCCAAAATAACGGCCGGTAAAAAATAATGACCCGGACAGAGATTCCGAATTGATCTTGAAAAACTTATAGATCTGTTGATTTCACGTGTCATGGTGCGAGGGCGGCTTAAATGACATGGGTGATGTTTTCTTGCCGGGACTCCAATCTCGGATTCAGCAGGTCAGTAATGATTCCTGCAGCTCTGACGGCGGCCCCCGGTTGGCCCAGTGAAGTGATTACTATCTTAAGTTTGCGTTGGATTTGCCTTCGTTGTTCAGGATTGTTTTTAAACTTCAGCATCCATTCATGAATCTTTTCGGGGGTTGCATCATCCTGAATCAACTCCGGGTAAATTTCTTCCTCAGCCAGGAGATTCGGCATTGCCAGATAAGGCACCTTGATCAGCATTCTTCCAAGTTTATAAGTAATCCATGAAGTTTTGTATAGGACGATCGTCGGGACTCCAAAAAACGCGCACTCCATTGTTACAGTGCCCGAGGATGCGATGGCGATATCCGATTCTCTTAAGTTTCGTTCCAGATGGCCACAACTGACTGAGAAATTCCGAGGTGTGGAAATTCGGTTCATCCACGAGGTTACGATCGGCAGAAGGGTTTCATTGGGAATCACGAGATTAAAAGACCAGGAATCAATGTCCTTTAATTCCTGGAGCGCGCCCAGCATTTCGGGAAGGTGGGCATTCAGTTCCTTTTTACGACTTCCCGGTAACAATATTGCTTTGAAAAGACGCTTATCATTTTCAGTATCATTCTGGCGGGTATCCTCCAGGGTTGATTGAAACCGGTCCAAAATCGGATGTCCGACGTATTCGACTCTCAATGAAGAGGTCCTGTCTGCGTACCATTTTTTCTCGAATGGGAAAATACTGAGTATGAGGTCGATATCCTTGGCGATCTGTTTAATTCGAGACTCGTGCCATGCCCAGATCTGAGGGGAAACATAATAAATGATCTTGGGGTCCCAGTTTGAAAACGGCCCGGACGAGTTACGGACCATTTTTTTAAGAGCCTTGGCAAATCGAAGGTTGAATCCAGGATAATCTACAAGGATTACTGCCTGCGGTAAACGGTCATAGGCCAGTTTTAACAAACGGTCAAAAATCTTTTTGAAGTGGGAATACTGTTTGATGACTTCCCAGATTCCGACGACCGCATGCCGGGTTAGATCGATCTCAAGATCAAATCCCGCGGCTTCCATTTTGGGGCCCCCGGCTCCGAAAAACTTTGCCTCGATTTGCCCGCCTGAGTTTTTCCGTGAGAGTGGAGGATTGAGCCGACTTTGACGGATGGCACGGATAAGCTCGGCTGCAAGGGTGTCTCCGCTGGCTTCGCCGGCAATGATCATGATTCCCCCCATACTCAATCCGGAATCGACTCCTCCGATTTTTGTATGGCTTTCGTGATTTCAAAAGCCAGGTCGAGGGATTGTTTTGCTGAGGTGCCACTGACCAGTGGGCTTCTGCGTGATTTGACGCAATCGATGAAACTATGCAGTTCTGTCTTGAGGGGTTCTTCCTTTTCAAGGGGGACGGGTTCCCTCACAATTTTCTTTCCGCCGAACTCGCTGACGATCTTGGAATCTTTGGAAGCTAACAGTTTTTTCAGGATGGAGGATTCTGATTCATCTTCTCTGGCAATCCGGTAAATGAATCCCTCCTGAGCCCGGTAGTCCAGGGAAACGTAACTGGTCAGGTCGCCTCCACTGAAGACGCGGATTTTCCTCATTCGTTCCGGACTTATGCGGCTGGCGGTCAGGTTGGCGACACACCCGTTTTCAAAGCGAATCCGTGCGTTGGCGATATCTTCGGACTGACTCAAGACGCGAATGCCCACGGCGTCTACTGCGCTGATCGGAGATTTGACAAAAGCCATGAGAATATCCAGATCATGGATCATCAAGTCGAGCACGACCCCAATGTCCGTGCTGCGGGCGGGGTAGGGGGACAGTCGGTGAATTTCAATGAATCTTGGATGGCGGATAATGTCCTGAAGATAACGAAACACCGGATTGAACCTTTCCACATGCCCGACTTGAAGTACGCACTTGAATTCATGGGCGAGCTGATTCAGGATTTGTGCTTTTTCCGTTTGATCCGTCATTGGTTTTTCGACCAGAACATGTTTGCCGGAAGATAGTAGATCTTTGGTGATCTCAAAATGGGTGACCGTAGGCGTCACGACGCTTAACGCGTCTGCGGAACCATAGGCGTCCTCAAGCTTGTCGAAGGCCTTTACCTTGTATTTCGAAGAAATCTTGCGGGCATTTTGACTGGACACATCGTACACCCCGGTGAAATCAATCAATCCCGACTTTGCCAATCCGGCATAGATTCGCGCATGCTCTTTTCCCAAAGCCCCGACTCCGATGACGGCTACCCTAACTGGATTATCCATGATATTTTGTAATGACCACTTGCTTTAGGTAATCATCGGGAAGGGTGGGAATCGAGCTAAAATTCGCAATTCTCCTTGTTCCATTTTCAATGGAATGCAGGATTCATATCAAAAGACCCCTAAATGCTCGCAACACAATGCCCCATGGACTAACGAATTAATCCAAATCCGAAAAATACGGGTTCAACGATCCTGCTAATTCCGCAACTCTCGAATTGTATCGACAGACACTCCTCGTCTTCTCAGATCTACGATGGCTTTAACTGTCATCGGAGTTTTGCCTTCGACCACTGTTGCCTTTACAAAGTCGGTTTTGACACCATTCCTCCTCAAGGTGATAATGTCATCCACTGTGTAGTTGCCTGCGGTCTTCACTTCATTGTAATACCCGGCTGTAATTCCATACTGGCGAAGGTGAATGATTTTCTTTACATCCATCGAATCATCGACGGGGTTCAAGCTGTTTAAAAAATCTGAATGAACGCCGTATCTCCTTAATTCAACAATATCGTTGGCATCGGTGATAATCGGAGAGGAGTGAACTGTCTGTATGAAATCCGAAGTAACTCCGTATCTTTTCAATTGAACAAGGTCGTCAGCGGTTTTGACTTTTGATAATCCTTTCAATGTTTCTCCCCATTGGGCCGGGACGCCATATCGCTTCAGGCGGGTCAGATCTTTTGATCCGTATGAGGCGTTGTTTTTCAGAAATGACGTTGCATAATTCGTGCTGACTCCGTGCCTCTTCAATTCAATGAAATCTTTTGCGTTGAAATCCGGTCGCAAAAATACAAAGTTTGTTACCAGTTCAGAGGAGACTCCAAATTGTTTCATTTGAGCTATATCGTCAGCCGTTGCCGCCGGCATCGCTTCAATAATTGACTTGGCGTAATCGGGATCAATGCTTCTTCGGAGCCAGTCCCAAAGTTGGTTTCCCGACAAATCAATGGACAACCCTGCGTATGCTTGCAGGATTTCTGGTTTGAAATTCCTTATTATTGCCAAGAGGAGTTGATCCTGGTTCATTCGATGACCTGAAAGCTGGAGAACCAGCTCATCAAATTCCTGATTGGATTGTATATCAAATTCTCCGGCCCAGGAGACTTCAACGTCTGTCTGGTTCAGGATCAGGCGGCCGGCATGCCGATCCAGAGTGATCTGCAGTTTTTTATCGGTGGAACTGTTTAAAAAAACGAGGTCTTTAGAATCAAGGTAGCCAGTAAAAGAAGGAACATTATCGATGGTTCTCTCAATTCTTATATCGATCCTATCTGAGGATTCAATAAGCCGATCAGATGGTTTGTCAATTCTCCAGGAACCGGAAATCGAATTCGGGGGGGGGTGTCAAATTCCAGCCTTAGGATGGGGGTTTGTTGAATAAAGTGAGAAGTGCTGCAACCGAAATTAATGCAGATCAGCAAAATCCAAATTGATATTTTTCTCATAAATAAAAATTCCCTGCTAAAGTTCGAGTGCCTGAATCAATTGATCTTCCTGAGCCCGAGACATCTTGGGGTAACGATTCGAAGTTATACTCTTACGCATCAAGTTTTCGGATTTAAACCTCGGAATTCTTCACAAG
>DUCD01000281.1 GCA_012959985.1 Verrucomicrobiales bacterium
TGGAGTAAAGTTCTGTTTTCTTGGTAGTTGTGAAGAATCTCAAATGTCCAAACTCAGAATGTTCCAGCCAAAGTGAAGGGGGTCCGCAAAAGATTGCTCCTCACGGGTTCTGCAAATCAAAAGCCGGGAAACGTCGAAGATATCGATGCTGCGTTTGTAAAAAGACCTTCTGTTCGATCAAAGGAACGCCGTATTATTACGTTTTTCTTACAACTTTTTTACAGTGGGATGACACACGGTTTTGACTTCCGGGCTTTAATGGGAACATGAAAAATAAAGTCTGCTTTTTTATCGTCCTCTCCATGATCGTTGAGTCCGTGTTACCGTCGTCGGAATTAGGGGAAGTCCAGAACAGGCGCTTGGTTCTCCATGAATGGGGAACCTTCACTGTTCTTCAGGATGAATCGGGTTCACCTATTCCCGGTGTGAACATCAATGAGGAGTCATTGCCTGGCTTTGTTCATGAGCTGTCGCCCGGACTATCCCCCGACACCCATAAATTGGGTCCGTTGCTTAACCATCGTCTCTACCAGGGCCAGCCGCGACGGGCCAAGGGAATCGCGCGATTTGATCCGGCAGTCACGATGCGTTTGGAGACCCCGATAATTTACTTCTACCTTCCTGACGGGGCTCAGGAGCTGACGCGGTTGGATGTTGAGGTTTCCTTTCAGCGCGGTTGGATCAGTGAATGGTATCCCGATGCCATCAATTCGGCACCAGGATTTAGGCCTAAGAGGAGCCAGCAACCAATCACAAGTGCCACGACCGGCCGGATCTCATGGAAGGGTATTACAGTGGGCGAGACAGGGGTGGAGTTGCCTGAAACAGAGGAACACGTCTGGCTGACTCCTCGTAAAGTGAAGTCTGATCCGGTCACAACCGAAAATGGGCAGCCTCTTATTTCAAGAGCCCAGGTTTGCGCCTGTTCTTTCTTTTGCCACAGGAGTGGACCGACACCGTGCTACCGTTGAAAGTCTCTGAGTCGGCCGACATTGAGCGAGTCATGATCGGCCGGATTGAGTTGGTGACTCCGGAGCAACGTGAGTTGCTGAGCCGGATCGGAGCGTATCCTTCTCATAGCCAAAAGTGGTTCTACGAGACCTTCGAGAAGATGTCGGAGAAGGATCAGAGTCTCGCGCGAGCTGAACTGCTGGCTGGGAATCGGTCCTTAAAGGACTGCGGGTTCAAAATGCCGAGTAGCTACCGTGACTATATGGCCGTTGGACGTTTTCGGGATGCTTTGGTTGTGGATGAAATCCGTCGGCGAGGGAACAAAGGATTGATGGCGTTTGCCAAAGTCTACGGATTGAACTATTTCAAATCGTGGTGATTTGAATTTAGAACTGCGATAAACCTGCAGGTGACCGTCGACATAAAGCCTGTGGACCGATTCGGGTTCAGCCTCCATCCACAAACGCTGCCGTTGCGCGGCCCAGCGTTCGGCCGACTCATTGCGGCTGAATTGATCCATCTTTTTACGAAGATAACCACCCAGTTGGAAAACACATCATAACCAATCTCTAAACGTCCAGAAAACGCATCGCGATTGACTCAATAATCCAGAATAACAGGAATTTTATGGAACCTCCAGAATTCCCGATCTTCTTCATATTCAACGTGGACGAAGTTTTTCAAGTGAACAAGGCTCTGGCTGAAATGACAGGAGTAAGCCGCCAAACAATCATTGCGGTTGAATCGTATCGATACATTCCATCGTTGGTTCTTGCCCTCAAGATCGCCAAAGCCCTCGATCTTTCCATGGAAGAGATCTTTAAGTATACCGAACAAGACGGTGCCGGACAATCGGCTGCCAGTCCCGAGTTGAAGTAAACTTGGCGCGAGTGAAGAAAATCGCGCTTCCCTATCCTTCAAAATGCAGCCTATAATTCCGGGATGTTGATCTCGATGAAATCGAACCCGACCCTTGCGACTCTGATCCTCCTATTCTCAGCGTCGATGCTCCATTCGGCGGAGATCCCTACTTCGACTTGGCAGGAGGTTTTAGGCCCGGCAGTCGGAACTGTTCCTGCGCCCAAGCTGAATTCTGTGATCTGGCGCGAGGATTTTTCCAGCGCTCTTCAAGAGGCTGAATCTCGGAATCTGCCGCTGTTCGTCACCTGGCGATGCCTCCCCTGCAAACAATGCGCCGCTTTCGATAAAGATGTTCTGGAGGGAAGTCCACAATTGACGCCGTTGCTTAAACGATTTGTCACGGTACGCATGACCGACGCGGCGGAGCTTGATGAGCGCTACTTCCCATACCGCCAATTCCAGGATTTGGATTTGTCGTGGTGGGGATATTTCTTTTCCCCTCAAGGTAGACTATACGGTGTTTTCGGGGGCAAGGATCATGTGTCAGACGCCACAAGAATCAGTGAGCAAGCATTGGTGAATACGCTGCGACGCGTGCTTGCTCATCATTACGATCCACGTCGCGCTTCATGGAAGGTCGACGGTCCTTTGCCGACCACGGACGCGCCCGCACGCGGCCCCCGGGATATGGAAAATTTTGAAGCTTTTAAGAAGGAGAGGCCCTGGATGTCCGACCAAGCCTGTGTCCATTGCCATCAAGTGGGCGATCTACTCCATTATGATTCCATGAAAAAAGGGACCTTTGATCTTGCGGTTTACACTCAGCCGTGGCCGTTGCCGGAGAACGTGGGAATAATGGTCGATCGGGATGATGGATTGCGGGTGACCGCGATTGAACCGGAAAGCGCGGCGGCCGAGGCGGGAATTCGGGTTGGCGATCATCTGGGTATGGCGGGCACGAGCCGGCTTTTCGGTCAAGCCGATTTTCGAGCTGTCCTCCATCGCGCTTCGTATGGCGCCGACAGGATTCCTGTAGGATGGACCCGAAACGGGAAAGTCCATTTTGCCAGTTTGGGAGTGCGCGCGGATTGGCGGAAAGCCGAAAATTATTGGCGCAAAACCGTCTACGAAGGCATTTTCGGACCCCACCTTGGGTTCTTTCCCATCAAGGGGCCCAATCAAGGAAAGGGCGCGATGTCCTTCCGGCCGTTTATGGGGTCGGCGGAGAAGCGAAGCAACAATCCCTGGTATACCGTCGGTCTTCGCCCCAATATGGAAATCGTGGAGGTCAATGGACGTTCGGACGATTGGGACAGTCGACAGTTCATTTCTTGGTTTCGTCTCAATCACAAGGTCGGAGACAAGGTTGCAATCAGAGTCCGCTACGGCCGGACATTCAATCGAATATTACCGGAGGAACATTAAAATTTCTTCATGGAATTATAGGGGCAGGCTGGAATGGCACTAAGTTAAGAATGTGGATCGATGGAATTTCTGGGCAATTGGGTCTGGGATTGACATGACCGGAACGATGTCAAATCCGGCCTCACCG
>DUCD01000282.1:0-11222 GCA_012959985.1 Verrucomicrobiales bacterium
CGTCTTCCTTATCGATTCTGAATTCAAAATCCTCAGTTTTGACCTGCAGGCTTTGCACCATGATGGGATCCAGGGAGGGCAGAAGGTGCTTGGAGATGTTGTCAGGTCGGTTGTTGTTTACTGGATCGGTTTCAAATAACCAAATGTAAGCGAACAGTCCGGCTGTCAGTAAAAACAGGATAAGAGTGGTTTTCTTATTCATGAAAGATCAGTTTCGCCGTGGCCACCATACCAATAAACCCAGAAACAGAATAGCGCCCGGGATTCCTGCCAGAAACACCAAATAAAGTCGACGTGCCTGGTTCTCACTCAGATCGATTCGATACTCGTGAACGACTCTGGGTCCGATACCACTGACGCGGACCGTTCGATCCACAAGCCAGTTGATGGCCAGATCTGCAAAGTCCCGGTTGCCCATGGCCGGCATGAACTGGTTGCTCAGGAAGAGCGAATCTCCGCAGACAAGCATGCGGGTTAAGGATCGAGTATTATTCGATCCTTGAAACATTTTTTCGATCGTCGCCATGACCGGAATCTCCCCGGTGGGATCATCGGTTGCAGGAACAATTTTCCCGTCCTTGATTCTGGATCGCGCTACGCCCTTGTCGCTCGTGTACGCCAGTTCGTTGACCACCAGGTCCGGATCCTCCTTGATGGCTTCTTCAGATTTCCGAATGGATCTTGCCAGTCCCAGTTGCAAGGGAAGATCGTTCCGTATCAACGGCCGGGTGATGGGATGCGATTCTTTATTATAGTGGTCAACCACAATGAATTGCTGCGGAAGTGGGCTTCGGAAATCGTGCACCACATTCAAACCCGCATCGATGCCCCATTTTTTCAAGGTGGCTTCCAGTCCGGTTCCGTTCGGTGTCATACGCCGATTGTTGAGAAGAAGAAACAGGTTGCGGCCACGTTCCAGATATCGCTGAATCTGGTCTACTTCCACCCGGGCAAGCGTATTGATGGCACCCGCGATTATCAACAGCCCGCAGTCCAGAGGAACTTCCTCCCCGTAGACCAGTTTCAATGGTTTCACTTCAATATTGTTCTGTTTCAGAAGTTCGATGAATTTCAGATAGCCGAATTCCGATTCCGATTCCATCGGATGTTCCTTGTGACCCTGAAGGTAATAACCCTTGATCGGGTTTGGGTCACTGACACTGAGGATTGCCGAAGTGAAGAGGATTTCACCCTTGAATCCGGTAATGGCGAAGTCCTTCTTCTGTCCCGACATGACGGCATGGATGTCGTAGTCAGACAATTGGCTGTCCTGAATGATCTGGGTCCGGTTTTCCTGGTTGAAAATGATGAGGTCGTCATTTTCATAATCCGCAAGCTTGAACTGTCGCTTCACCTCCAGGGCTTTCACGGGATCACTGAGGTAATCCACCGATCGGTATCGGATGTGTTTCGAAGCCAGGCTGTATTCCTTCAGTAAGCCATCGACGCGACTGAACATGGAGTCTTCGTGGTTGTAGAATGCGATGACCTCGACATCATTATCCAGGGAGCCAAGTATCTGCTTCGTTCTTTCCGACAACTGATGATTCACTTCCCGATTCAAATGGATTCTTTTGAAATGGCGAAAACCCAGATAGTTCACCATGCCGACCAGCAGTGCCAAAAGCACGATGGACACGATGACATGAAACCCCGTGATCAGGCGACGTCTAGAGGAAAAACTTGGGACAGATAGGGGGGGGGGCGCCATAGGTTTCAGGTCCAGCGTCGTCGCTCCACCGACTTCAGGGTTAGAAAAATGAAGAATACGGTAAGACTTATATAAAAAACTAGATACCGCGTATCGAGAATCCCCCTGGAGAAATCCTCCATGTGATCGATGATGGAAACGGATGCCAACACCCTGTCAATCCAGTGCAACTCAACGGGAAGCGCCCGGTTGGCAAACCCCAGACAGAACAAGCCGGTATCCATTGCCAAAGCAAGGATCGCCGCGACGATCTGGTTTCGAGTGAGCGACGATGCAAAACATCCCATGGAGATAAACAGGCCGCCCAACAGCAGAATCCCGAGGCAGGTGGTCAATATCGGACCAGGATCGATCGGGTTCGAATTCTCCGTGTAATGCCGGAGCACCATCATGCAGAGAGGCAAAGGCATCCAGAGGATAGTGTAAACCGCCATGGAACCCGTGAATTTCGCCAGTACCACCTGAAGGTCACTGATAGGCGAGGTCATCAAAGCTTCATAGGTTCCTGTGGATCTTTCTCCGGCAAATGCCCGCATGGTCAGTACAGGTGCCGTGACCAGTAGGATCAGCCAGTAGAAATAAGTCTGATAAAACAGGTCGGTCAACGGGAGGTGGATAGACTCATGATTCAATGCGTGAACCAGTGATGTCAGACTCAATCCAAATAGAAAGGTTACCAACGCCAGAAGTACATAGCCCGTGAACCAGGAAAAATATGACCCGATTTCTCTTTGAGTTAATGCCAGAAATCCTCTCACTGTTCCTTGGGTTCCTTCCCGTTTCTGAATGAATCCTTGTTTGTGAGATGGATGAAAATGTCCTCCAATGAAAAGGAAACCCGGCGCAGTTCTCTCAAGGCCCAGGAGTTTGCCACTGCCGTCTGATAGATTCTTTCACGGATGTCCGCTTCCGAATCCACTGTTAACAGACATCGCGTGAAGGGGCCGTCCGCATTTTCAAGTTCCATTTCTTTGACCTCTTCCCATTGTGAAAGGCTTGCATTCAACTCTTCGGCGGTTGCCGAGATTTCCGCGATGAATTTTGAGCTGCCTTGAATTTGACGGCCCAGGTTATCCGGATGATCAGATGCCAGAATCCTGCCTTGGTGGAGAATCAGGATTCGGTTGCAGGTGACCTCAATTTCAGATAGCAGATGCGAGGAAATCATTAGGGTGTGCTTTCCTCCCAGCTCACGGATCAGTCGACGCACCGAACGGATTTGCTCCGGATCCAGTCCGACCGTCGGTTCATCCAGAATCAGTAAATCCGGTTCATGGATCAAGGCATCCGCCAGGCCGACCCTTTGTTTGTAGCCGCGTGATAAGTGGTCGATGAATCGCTGTTTCACATCCGACAAGCCGCATTGCTGTATAACGACTTCTTTGCGGTGCTTCAGTTTTTTCGAGGACAAGCCTTTGAGTTTCCCCCGAAAGCTCAAATAATCCTCCACTCGCATATCTGCCGGGAGAGGATTGTTTTCGGGCATGTAGCCAATCCGTTTCCATATTTCCCGGGTATGTGTGACCACATCGAAGCCTGCTAGGTGTACACTCCCGGAGGACGCTGCAGAAAAGCCCGACAGAATGCGCATCAATGTGGATTTCCCTGCCCCGTTCGGACCCAGAAAGCCCACGACTTCCCCGCGGTTCACGGAAAACGAAAGCTCGTCGAGAGCCTTATGGCTTCCGTAATGTTTCGTCAGTTGGCGGACCTGAATCATTTTCGTTTTATGCAGCAGTGAAATTAGTGCTGCTCATGGATAGTCTCATCGAACCTCCAAGTCCACCTGGAATCTCGGATATTTGTAAACCGCTCCGAAGAATCCCCGGGTACGGGTAGGGACAATGATCTCCAGTAAGAGTGGAGATCCTTTGTCTTTTCTATGAACCGTCTTGGCCGCTTCGATAAGATCAGCCGGATAACGCTTGTCGAAACCGGCCATGACCATTCCCGGGACGATGTCCGCTTTTTGAGCTGGGCTTTCAGCATCCACTTCTTCCACTAGAAATCCTTCCGTTGATGGATAGCCGTAGGTGCGTGCCGAATCAGTCGTCATTTTTATCAAATGCAACCCCGTGCGTCTCTGGATCAGCTTCGCATTGAAGAAATCCTCGAGCTTAATCAAGCGGACGGTCAGATCCTTCGTTTTCTGATCGCGCCGCACTTGAAGTGGGATTCGTTTGCCGTCACCTGCCTGAATCAGTATCTTTGAAAACTCGATGAATCCATTGGGAACCTGTTGATCGATGCGAATGATTTCATCGCCCGGAAGAATGCCCGCGAGGGCCGCCGGGCTGTCCGGTTCTACACTCTGGACTTTAGGTGGAAACGAACCTGCTTTCACTTGGGCACCGAACCAAAGTGAGTCGATCGTTTCCGGGATAAACAACTCGGAGAGAGCTTCACTGACGGCCTTGATCGGAATCGCGAAACCAATGCCCTGGGCTCCCTCTTCCCGATAGACCGCCACGTTGATTCCGATGATCTCACCATTCAGGTTGATCAACGGACCTCCGCTGTTGCCCGGGTTGATGGCGGCATCCGTCTGGAGCCAGTCGGAGATTCCCAGTTGTCGGCCGGTGTCGGCCTCATTCCGTTTTTTGGAACTCAGGATTCCCTTGCTGACCGATGCTCCCAGCCCATAGGGATTTCCCAGGGCGAGAACTGTCTCACCCAAATACAGATCATCGTCCTCTGCAAAATCCAATTCCGGGAATTTCTGATTCGATTGATCCCGATTTCGGATGATCTTCAGCAGTGCGATATCGACGATTCGATCTCCCACGACTTTCACTGCCTGATAGACTTCATCGCCTACTTTGACAAGAATTTCATTCTGTCCCCGCACAACGTGCTCATTGGTGACGACAAATCCTTCGTCATCTATAATGACTCCTGAACCCCGGCTGTAATAGGGTTTCTGTCGAGTCTGATATCCAAAATACTCCCTGAGGATTCGTTCGTAGCGGTCTTCACTCTGGCTCCGGTTACGGGTGAAAATATTGACCACACCCGGAAGCACTCTTTCCACGGCACGAACCGTGGCATCCCGCCGGATATCATCCCCAGCCTGAACCGGAATCGAATAGCACAGCAACAGAATCAGTGCCAATGCCCACCCATTGAGGATCAGGATCCTTCTGGTTACCGTTTTTGTCATCCTTACCAATGCATTTTGTAATTACTTACCACCAAACTACATGAATCCTGAGATTTTTCAATAAATGGAAAAAGAAGGGGGGCGTGCTACACTGCCATTAGACCAAGGGTTTTCCGCACATTTGTTCAGACCATCGCACCTGAAGCTGGCCGCGGTGAGGCCGGAACAGTTAAATATGCATGCTATTCTTCCATGTTCCGGGGTCGGCGCCCCCAGCTTCAGGGGGTACGTATTTCTTCGATTTCTCTTACCCGAATGGCCGTGCGGCGTGCTGTCTCAGTGTGCCCTACTCATATGATGTCTGCCTATTCAAAGGTGCACTCCTGTTTTTTTTTTACATCTCGCGGGCTTGACTCCTGAAGAATTCACCTTCAATCTCCTGTCAGACCATGGAGGTCCTTCCCATACATTGTTACGAGGCGTATCGTCGCCTTCAATTTGACACGGATTCCATTATCCGGGAGTCTTTTGAAGACGATGCCCCGCCCGAAAAACTGCTCCAGCTTATCTGGCATCACCAGAAGCTTAAGGGTTCCTGCCTTAAAATGCAGGACGGGCGTCGGCTCAAGGTTCTGCATCCTGGATTCTGGAATCGTGAAAACGGCCCTGACTTTAAACAGGCGGTTCTTCAATTTGATGGCGGGCCGATGGAAACGGGTGATATTGAGATTGATTGCCGGTCCCGTAACTGGGTGTTGCATGGACACATTAACAATCCGGACTTTCGCCATGTCATCCTTCACGTTCTGTGGAGCGATTACGAACCGGGGATTTGTCCGGCTCCCTCTTTAATCATTCGAGATGTTCTGGATGGGCCCATTCAGGAATTAGGACGCTGGTTTGAGACAGCTTCCAGTCTGGTCATTCCCGTTCATTTGAAAGGATGCTGTTCATCTCCGTTGAAACAGCTCGATGAATCTCAGCGACAGCAACTTCTACAACAGGCCGCCTTTGCTCGATTGAAATGCAAAGCCTATCTTCTTGAATCCCGGGCACGTCAAGTGGGTTGGAGCCAGACTCTCTGGGAGGGACTTTTTACCGCGCTTGGATACAAAACAAACTCCTGGGCGATGTATCAAGTCGCTACAAAATTACCCTTGCTCAGGCAAGTAACCTCTCTGGGAGCAGAGGAATCCACTAACCCGTTTGAAAACCAGGCCATTCTGTTTGGTGTGAGCGGACTTCTTTCCGATGATGCGGATTCCCGCGTGCAGGGTACTTCAGACTACAGAAAACGGCTCTGGAATGTTTGGTGGCGTCACCGCAATTCCCTGGAGAAATTTCTCATGCCGGCACAAGTTTGGCGCTTCCACTCGCTGCGTCCACCCAATCACCCATTAAGACGATTGGCATTGGCAGCACACTGGCTTGCAGATCCGGATTTTGAAAAAAAACTGCAAGAGTGGATCACCGAAGAATTGCCTCAAAAGCAATGTGTTTCCTCTTTGTTGAAAATCCTTCAGATCACGGCCGAAGAGGATCCCTTCTGGGCAATTCATTGGTCCTTTGGTGAATGCGGTCCTGAACATCCTCAACCCCTTTTGGGACAGGCACGGCTCACCGATCTCGCCATCAATATTCTCCTGCCATGGTTCTGGATCCGTGCGGATAAAGGCCGTCAGAAGGAATTGATTCACCGTATTGAACAGCGATACTTCAGTTGGCCGCGGGCCCAGGATAATGTGGTTTTAAAACTCGCAAGAACTCGACTGTTGGGAAAACAGGAGGATTCATCTATAAAGAAGGCCTACCAGCAGCAGGCATTGATGCAGATAGTCCGCGATTTCTGTGAGGAGTCCAACGCCATCTGCAGTGACTGTCCTTTTCCCGACTTAGTAAAGGATATTCAAAACCGCTCAGAAAAGGATTAAGATCTGCTTCGGTAGGGAGCGCTGTCATTCGGGTAAGGAATATCCTTTCCGGAAAGCAGAGCTTGTTCATTCATTAGCTCACGTTGTAGCGTGCGCTGTCCCCAGCGCATTTACCGGCATTTCGGCTGAGGACAGCCGACGCTCGCAGCAGAAAGAGAAACCGTCTGATATTTCACCTCGAAAACCCTTAACCTAATGGCAAGGCAGTACAGCCCTACCCGTCATTGTGCTTGAGACGTCAGTCGTTTAAAGAAGACTTTCACTTCTTTAAACGACTCGACATTATCTTCTGGAAACAACATGATTTCGGGATGAATTATTCTGAGTTGCGTCTATTCGAGGTGTCTGCATTTTTCCTTTCCGCTTGTCTTTTTCCAACTCTCATGTTTGGGGGAGATCTCAAGGTGGAACATGGATATGCAGACAGCAATGGGGTTCAGATTCACTATGCTGCCGCTGGAAATAAAGACAAACCGTTGATTGTCATGGTGCACGGTTTTCCAGATTTCTGGTATACTTGGCGCCATCAGATGGAGTTCCTATCCTCTGAGTTCAGGACAGTTGCCATGGACCTTCGTGGATACAACCTCAGTGACAAACCCAAAGGGGTCGAGCAATACGACTTGAAACTTCTGGTATCTGATGTGGAAGCCGTAATCAAGGCGCAGGGACGGGATAAGGCGATCATTCTGGGACATGACTGGGGTGGAATTATCTCATGGACGTTTGCCATGGTAAGACCTCAGATGACCGAACGATTGATGATCCTGAATTTGCCCCATCCCCGCGGGCTCAACCGGGAGCTGGCCACCAACCCAAAACAACAGGAGAACAGCCAGTATGCCCGCAACTTTCAAAAAGAGGGCGCCCACAAAATGCTGACCGCTGAAGGGCTTGCCCTTTGGGTTAAAGATGAAAAGGCCAGGGCAAAATATGTGGAGGCTTTTCAGAAGTCCGACTTTGAGGCCATGCTGAATTACTACAAACGCAATTATCCCAAAGAGCCTTATACCCTCGATACTTCAGAAGTTATCAAGGTAAAGTGTCCTGTGCTGATGATTCATGGTCTGGATGATTGGGCTCTCCTGCATCCGGCTTTAAATGGTACCTGGGAATGGTTGGAAAAGGACCTGACCCTGATCACCGTTCCCCACGCCGGTCATTTCGTCCAGCAGGACGCAACCGATATGGTCAATCGCTCCATCAGAATGTGGCTGAATCGATAGCGGGACAGGGCGCGTCAGAGGGATATTGGATATTGGCTGTGGAGCCCGCTGCACTGCCATTGAGTAAAGGCTTTTCGGCACACAGGTTAAGGACATCGTACCTGAAGGTGGCCGCGTTGAGGCCGGAAAATGGAAAAAATGGATGCCTATTTCAATGATCCGGGGTCGGCGCCCCCAGCTTCAGGGGTAACTGTCTCCATTATCCCATTGGATTCTTAAACCAGACAACGATTCTGAATAATTCACTTTTGGTCAACATCCAATAATTTGACAATTCAACCCATTACCTAAACTTCATATGAAAAGATTCTCCTTATTCTTTATCTCGATTGTTCTGATCATCTTGCAATGGAATCTCTGGTCCGCCGATAATCAGCTGAGCTCATCCGAAAAAAGTGAAGGGTGGGTTCTTCTGTTCAATGGAATTGATCACCAGGGATGGAAATGTAACAACGGCAAACCTATTGCCGCTCCCGTTGAGGACGGTTGCCTGGTTCCCTATAAAGCCGGCGGCTACCTGATTGTCCATGAAAAACCCTTCGGCGACTTTAAGCTGCGTTGCGAGGTGCGAATGGAAGATCCCAAAACCAATTCCGGAGTGTTTTTCCGAGTGTCCGACCTGAATAAACCAGTGCAGAACGGATTTGAAATTCAAGTGTATGCAGAATCGGGTACAGGCTATCACCACTTCGGCGCAATCTATGACTTGTGTCCCTCAGATGCGGACGCTGCCCATCCTCTCGGTGAATGGAATCAGTTGGAAATCACCAGTCGTGGACCTCTGATTTCTGTTCGTCTAAATGGTCGGGAAGTGAGTCGAATCAATTGTGACGATTTTACTAAACCCGGACTGAGGCCCGATGGCTCAAAGCACAAATTCGGAGTCATTAAGGAATTACCCCGGAAAGGTTACCTCGGGTTTCAGGATCACGGACACAAAGTTTGGTATAAGAATGTCAAGATTCTGGAACTGGACTGAATCAATCTCCTTTCAATCGGGAATGAATGTAGAATAGACTGAATCGAGCTGTTAAAAACCATGACACGAAGGAATTTGCATCCTTACTTAACTTCCATAGCGTTTAGCGGGATTCTTCTTCTCACTCAGCCAGGAGATCTGTTTTCCCAAGACCGGGATACTCTTGAGAAAAGTGTAAATCCAGGGATCAATCGTTCCTATCTCCGTGATGATATCAAGGTCGTCGAGTGGGTGGAACGATTCGAGGTCGAGGGACGAGAGGTTTATGATCATCGGGATCGGATCGTCAAGGCACTTGGCATACAAACGGGATCCACCGTCGCAGATATCGGTTCCGGAACCGGTTTGTTTACTGCCTTGCTCGCCGAAGCAGTTGGACCTGAAGGGCGAGTCTATGCAGTCGATATTGTCGAGGCATTCTTGAAACATGTGGGTGACTATCTGGAGAAGAAGGAGATCACCAACGTCGAGACGCTTCTGTGTTCGGAACGTTCCGTGAAGTTGCCGCCGGCCTCCATCGATCTGGCGTTTATCTGTGATGTCTACCATCATTTCGAATATCCCAATAGCTCCCTGGCTTCCATTCACGAGGCCTTGAAACCGGGGGGGATCCTGGTTCTGGTCGAATTTGAACGCATCCCAGGAAAAAGTTCCAACTGGATCCTGAAGCATGTGCGTGCCGGCAAGGAAACCTTCAGTTCAGAGATTGTAAGCGCCGGTTTCCGGAAACTGGATCAAGCGGATTTTCTCAAGGAGAACTACCTCGTTCGCTTTCAGAAGGTCGGGAAATGATCTACCTCTCAATTCAGCGTTCAAGATCGGCTCAAAAAAGAGAATTCAATTTGTCGATTCAGATCTATGAAATTATCGTTAAACGTGACTATCTTCGATGAGTGATTCAGAAACAATCCGTATAGATAAATGGCTATGGGCAGTGCGTCTTTTCAAGACCCGGTCCTTGGCCACATCCGCTTGTCGTTCCGGGAACGTCAAGACCGAAGGACGTTCCCTCAAACCGGCCTATTCCGTCCGGGTGAACGATGTTCTGAAAGTGCGCGTTAATGGGATTCTCAGGACAATAAAGGTGGTGGGATTGCTGAATAGTCGGGTCGGTGCCCCGTTGGTTGACCAGTATATGGAAGACCAGACTCCGGAATCCGAATTAAATAGAAAACCATCCATCGACGATTCAGGAGGATTTCGCGAGAAAGGTTCAGGGCGTCCTACAAAAAGAGACCGCCGCAAAATGGACCGGTTCTTTGGGTGAGTTAAACTTGGTAGCCACTCGGTGCTTCGAGGCGATATCATTTTTTGTATGGCTTCGTGCAAATACTGACTGCGATTGGTCGATATTCGTTTGATTATAGCTTGTTTCAGAGTGGGCGGATTTGGGTGAATCCACCCTCCTTCCGTATGAATTCCTGGTTTTCCTGCCGACCCACCTGCGGATACGGTTGAGCCCTTATTGTGGTATGTGATTTGCTCAAGGATGTTGCGATGAATTCTACAGCAGCGAGAAAAATATTCCTAAAAGTATTCATAGCTTTCCTAAGCCTAACCGCCTTGGTAGCCATCCTATCTGTACTCAGTGGTGATTTTGGTGAGATTCAGATAAAGATTCTGGCAACCACATTTTCGATTTCAGCTGCCAGTATCTGCTCGATGTCCAGCGCTGCATTCATGGAGCGCCGGAAGCGAAGATCCCTCGGCTTATCAGGTATTTATTGTGCTGCCTTTGCCGCATTATTAGTGATTTGTGGTGTCTGGGGTGAAATCAAGCAGGATGAGTTTTGGAAAGTCGTCGGCACAGTTATTGTTTTCGCCATTGCCTTAGCCCATGCATTTCTATTGGTCTTGCCCGAACTTGATGAGAGGCATCGGTGGACACAGAAAGCTTCCTCCATCAGTATTGGAGTTTTATCCCTTCAGATTGTTGCTGCCATATGGGGTGAGATTGATGATGGTAGCTACTATAAACTCCTCGCTGTCGTTTCCATATTTGTTGTCCTGCTCACTCTGGTGATCCCCATATTAATGAAAATGAGAAAAGGGACCCGTCCACAAAGTGAGACGTTGATCCTGTCCAGGAATGAGGAGGGCATATTCATTGATTCAGAGGGAGTCATGTACGAAGTGAAAACGATAAACTCAGACCCGCACTAATCAGTCACCGGCGGTTAGGTCGTGTGTTTCGCCGTATTCTCCGGAGTGTATCGGCAGTCGATACAATAAGCCCCTTGGCAGACTCGAGTTCGGCAACCCCATGGGCCCAGAG
>DUCD01000282.1:11386-20261 GCA_012959985.1 Verrucomicrobiales bacterium
CTGAAGCCGGGGGCGTCGACCCCGGACAATGGAAAACCAATCAGGACGGAACAAAATGCCTTAACTTAGTGCCATTCTGGACTGTCCTCCAATCTGTGCCCTTTGGGTTACAACACACCTTGAAGTTCCTGATCTGTTCAATACGGCTGTAATCCGTTGGATTGGCGTTCCTTTCGGGCGTTTCAGATTCGGCGTTTCAATCGTCTGATCAGAATGCGTGCTGGATTCAAGGCGTTCACCAATGCGGATTCCACCGGCATCGGTTCGCTGCATATCTGTGAGGCCAGAATTTCCGCTCCCAGGGGAGAATACGTTAGACCTTTGGATCCCAGACCAAGCATGCAGTAAAGGCCGGGATGATGAACGGCCTTTGGGTATTCCCGACCAGGTGTTCCGTGGTGTAGGTCTTTGTAATTGCTGCAGAAGGCTTCCACATCGGGTACCGGTCCGATCATCGGTAGTTTGTCTGGACTCGCTGCCCGGATTCCGACCCAGCCTTGAGGAGGATCCATCGCTTTCAAATCCAACTCCGGAAGAACAGCACGTGCTCTTTTCAGCATCAGGTCCTGTTCCTGTTTGCGATACGAAAGATTCAGGTCATTCCAGTCGAAGGTTGAACCCAGAACATAGTCCCCGTCATTCAGTGGCGTCAAGTAACCATCGTATGCCACCGGCACATGGATCGAGTTCTTTGAACCCATCACAAAACTGAGCTGTCCCCTGACTTTTCGAAGAGGAAACCAGGAGGTTTCCTTTACCTCAAGTGCACCGGCCGCATTGGCAAGAATCAAAACCGGAGCTTCTGCAATTCGTTTTTCATTGATGTCGTAAACACACCATGAGTTTTCCTTTCTCGAAATTCCAATTACGGAGGTTTCGAATCGACAGTAAATGGATCGGGAGGATTCAAGTTCCAAAATAGAGCGACACAGGTTACCCATGTTGAGGCATCCGCCTTCCGGGAAATGCAGTCCGACCGGACTCTCGGTCTGCTCTGCTAAATTCCGGACTTCATCGAATTCCAGATTGCAGACCCATTCACTTGAGCTGGGATAGTTCTGGATGGACTCCTGCAGCCTCTTCCAGTTTGCCTCATTTTTCGGAATCTTAATCAGTCCATCCAAGCTTCCAATGTTCTCTGCACCTTCTTCCTTCAATCGTTGATGTTCGGCTATGAAGAACAGATAGGCCGTCCATGAAAAATTGGAAAGCGGGATGGGTTGAACCGCGAAAATCGGCATTGCCATGGACGCGGGATTTGCGGAAGCATCAGCGGCCGGTTCCGGATGTCTGTCAATCAGATCAATCTGCCAACCGCGTCGTGCCAGGCTGCGGGCAGTGGAGATTCCGGCAATGCCGGCGCCTATGATAATGGCCTTTCGCGGGGCGACCGTGCCGCCCGACAATGAAAACCAGGGTTCTCGGAATTTTCTATTCAGGACGGCCCCCTTCCAGGTCCCGGTCAGCATGTGTCTTTTTGGTGTAAAGCCTTTCCGTTTGGTCACTTCAAACCCTGCGGCTTCAAGGTCATGGCGAATCTTTGATACGGCCGTGTAGGTGCTGAAGGTTGTTCCCATTTTGGAATGATAAGCGACCCATTGAAGGACCTCCTCGCTCCACATTTCCTGATTGCATCTTGGAGCGAAACCATCTAGAAACCAGACATCGGCAAACCCTCGGAAACTCTTCAAACACGAACGAACTTCCCCAATCATCAGAACCAGCCGTAAATCTCCGTTTTCGAGGATCAGCGGGTGGAATCCTTCAGGATAGCAGCGGTAATGCTTTAAAAAACGCTGCGTGATCTCCGATAATTCCGGCCAGACACCAAGCGATTTTCGAATGTCTTCCTTCTGAAGTGGGTGTTTTTCGACGGAGAAATAATTCAGACGGTGTCCCGGAGCCCGTTCTTCTTTCCAGTGTTTCCAGGTGCTTAGAAAATTCAGCCCCGTTCCGAATCCCAATTCCACAATGGTTGTCTGGGTATCGTTTTGAAATCTCGTCTTCAATTGATTGGGTTTCAGGAAAGTGTGACTTGTTTCCTCGAGACCTCCTTCCTGTGAGTAGTAGATATCCTTGTATCTAGAGGAATAAGGAATATTGCCCGGTTTCCATGAAATGGTTTCCTTTTCAGCCATGATGGGTAGATTCGTCCACTCGATTCTGAAAGAAATCCTTCCTGATGTGAATTTAATTTAAATTTCTCATTTTCTGACTTCGTCTGTGATACAAGAGGTCGGGTTATCCCTTGGAATCGATGTGCAGAATATGAAATCAACTTTTCCCAAAGCAAATTACCCAGGCAGCTTCATCTTTCCAGCTGCCTGGGTCGCTGGAATCCTAGCTGTTTCCTCATTGGCGGATGATTGGCCGACTTATCGAGGAAATGACAGTCGGAGCGGTGTCACCTTGGAAAACCTCAAGCCACCATTGAAAACATCCTGGGTTTTCCGTCCTCATGTCCCTCCGCAACCTGCCTGGCCCGGTCCTGCCAAATGGGATGGCTGGAATAAGGTGTATGACCTGCGTCCGCGCATGATTTTTGACCGAGCTTACCAGGTTGCCGCCGTCGGAGATTCGGTCTATTTCGGGTCCTCTGCAACCGACCGGGTTGTCTGCATGGATGCGACCAATGGTTCGGTGAGATGGAGTTTCTTCACCGAGGGACCGGTTCGACTGGCTCCGACGCTTGTAGCTGGAAAGGTTTATTTCGGTTCGGACGATGGGCTCATCTACTGTCTTGATTCAAACACGGGCGTGTTGATCTGGAAAAATCGCCCCAGCCCCAGAGATTATCGGGTCCCGGGAAACGGGCGCATGATTTCAGTTTGGCCAGTGCGAACTGGATTGGTTGTGCGGGACGGAATTGTCTACGGTTGTGCGGGCATGTTTCCCAAGGAAGGCGTTTATCTTTGTGCTCTCAATGCTGAAACGGGTGAGCAAATCTGGAAATCAATGCTTGGGGACTTACCGGCTCAAGGTTACATCCTGGCTTCTCAGGATAATCTTTATGTTCCGACCGGTAGAAATAATCCGACCGTTTTTGCCCGAGCTGACGGTAGGCGCCTGCGCACCATCAACGGACAGGGCGGAACGGTTTGCCTGTTGGCTGGAGATTCATTGATTTATGGACCGGGGAAAACCGGTGAAATCAGTCTTGTAGAACCCGGTGAGAAGGATCGCATCGCTACTTTTCCAGGTAACCATATGCTGGTTTCCGAAGGCATGTCCTATCTCCACACTGATACAGATATTGGTGCTTTGGATCGTGCCCGGTATCTTCAATTGGCAAGAAGTCGGCGGGATCTTTCCTCACAACAAAAAAAGCTCACCGGGGAAGTGAAAATAAAAATTAAGAAGAATCCAAATGATCCCGAGATCAAAAATCTGCGAAGCGAAATAATAGGGTTGGGATCCCGAATCAGCGAAATGGCATCGGAGATGAAGGCTTGTGCCCTATGGAAACAGGATTGCGATCATCCGTTTTCACTGATTCTGGCCGGCTCGGTATTATATGCCGGAGGCGAGAACGAAATCGCAGCCATCAGTGTGGAGGATGGTCGTTATCTTTGGACTGGTAAAACCGAGGGCAAGGTTTTTGGAATGGCCGTTGCCAACGGACGATTATATGCCAGCACGGACCAGGGCAAAATCCATTGCTTCATTCGATGAAGGAATTTTACTCATGAAAAATACGAATCAAAGAATCTCTCTTTCAGTAATATTGCTCGGATTTCTGTGGAGCGGTAACCTAGGCGCTCAGATTTCGGAAACAGATCGAATGGATCATTGGTTTTTTACCCGTGATTCTGTTTCAGGCAGCCGAGTTAAAAACGTCTCCCGTGAGCTTGATGCCCGAATCAATGGCCCTGTCAACCTTTTGGTGGAGCACAATCCTCAGGCATTGTTTCTCAATGGAACCCGCAACAGTCTCACGGTTTCAGAAAGCCTGTTGAGCACGGAACTTCCCAGGCAGCAAATGTCGGTTGAAGCATGGGTTCAGATGAAGTTTCCCATGCGTAAAGGTTCCCTGATAAGTACCTCAACTAAAGCGGAAACGCTTTGGTCTCTTGGATACCGCAATCTGAATTTTGCATTTAGAGTTCCCACTACCACTTCCCGGGAACCCGTCGAGATCGTATCGGAATCCACTTTCATACCCAATCGTTGGTATCATCTTGTTGCAACCTACGACGGTAAATCCACGAAACTCTTTGTAAATGGACTTCTCGAGAATCAATTGAAACTTTCCCAGGGTTCCATCGCTCTTCCCGATAAGGTTTTCTATGAAATCGGAGTCTATAAAGATGCTGAAGGAACTCAGAATTTTACCGGTCTGCTGAATGAAGTGGCTGTTTATAATCGTGCCTTAACCGATGCCGAAGTCTCTCAACAGTTTCAGGAAAGACGTCGTGAATTCGAACCCTCCACCGGCCCACTTTCTCTGGGTGCCGGACCTTTCCTGGAATTCATTTCCCGGGATCAGTTGAAAGTGACTTGGGAGACAACGGATTCGATATCTTCAGGGATGGAATTTGGACCGGAAGGAGCCGGTAAACAGACTGTCATGAGTGAAGGCGATTTCCAAAATCATGAGGTCGTCCTCGATTCTCTTCATCCGGAAACCATCTATACCTTTCAGTTGAAAAATGAAGATTCCAGTGCGTTCAGCCCTGAATTCACCTTCGATACCACCTTCAATTACCAACCCTTTCCCGTCCCGGATTTATCGTCCCCCTATTCCGATGGACCCGAGTCGGACCTCATTAAAAATACGGCGGATCTGATTCTTGAGAAATCCGGAATCAACAAAGGGTATTGTCTGGTTCTGGATAGTGGTAATGGGCAACTCGCTTTTGAGCTGGCACGGAAATCCAACTTGAAAGTTGTTGCGGTCGAGAAGGATCCTGATGCCATCAAGGAAGCCCGAAACAAACTGGTCCGCACCGGATTATATGGATCGCGCATCAGTATCCACCAGGGAAACACCGGTGATCTTCCCTATGGGTCCTTCTTCGCCAACCTGATTGTTTCCGGCAATGCCATCCACGGTGAAATTCCAGGTGGATCTTTTGAAGCGGTCTATTCCTTTCTCAGCCCCGCCGGTGGAAAAGCCGTATTCGGCTCTGCCTCTACGGATTCAGTTTTCGAAAAAGAACTGCTGCAATGGGTCGGGAATCCCGCGGATGCATCCATCGAGGGCCTGCAGGGCTCCGGTCACTTGACGGTGATCAACCGTGAGAAGCTTTCCGGTTCCGGCGAATGGACCCACCAATACGGACATCCCGACAATGCCTCCTGCAGCAAGGATCAATTGATCAAGGGAGAGATGGATCTGCAATGGTGGGGGCGTCCCGGTCCGCGACCTATGCCTGATCGGGGACCTCGCAATCCTGCGCCGGTTTCTGCCAACGGCCGATTGTACGTGCAGGGCTTTCGGGTTCTGTTCGGTATTGATTCATACAATGGGACCATTCTCTGGTCGCAGCAGATTCCGCGTATGCGTCGGGCCAATATGCCTCGTGATTGCAGTAATATGGCGGCTTCCGATGAATACCTTTACATGGCCATTGATTCTAAATGTTTTGCCATGGAGGGGGAAACCGGAGCCCGTGCCATCCAATTCTCGCTTCCGCCTTCCATTAGTGAGCGTGAATATGACTGGGGTTATGTGGCTGTTACAGGGGATCAGTTGATCGGCAGTGGCGTACGAAAAGGAAGCCACTACCTTGGGGATGACGGGGAATGGTATCAGGGCTTCGACGATAGTCATATTTCCAGACTGACCAGTGATTATCTCTTCAGTAGCAACCGTCATTCTCGCGATCTGAATTGGGTTTACCGCAAGGGTGGGGTTCTGATAAATTCGACCATTACCATCGCCGAAGGGGTGGTCTATTTTATTGAAAGCCGAAACCCGGCTACTCAGCTTCAACCGTTCGGCAGAATGTTCAAGGAAGTGAACCAAGATCAATATCTGGTGGCGCTCGACCTGGATTCGGGGCGAAAACTTTGGGAGAAACCCTACGACTTCAGCCGCTGTCAATATATGGTCTACCTGCAGTATTCAGACGAAACCCTTCTGGTGGTTGGCAGCGACAAGAAGCATGTATTTCACGCCTACGCGTTCGTTGCAAAGAACGGAGAGGAAATCTGGACAACCGATAACAAGGCCGTCAAGACACATCACACCAGTCAGCTTGAACACCCGGTCCTGATCGGAGATAGGGTCTATGTGAATTTGAATATTTATGATTTGAAGACCGGTGATCGGTTGAGTGAAAAACCTATGAAAGATTATCACGGGTGCGGGATCAAATCAGCCTCCAGCGCAACGATTTTCTTTCGTCAGGAATACCACAGCATGTGGAATCTGGAATCAGGGGAAGTACAGGAGTGGCATGGGATTCGCAGTGGCTGCTGGCTCAGTATGATTCCGTCGGGTGGGTTGCTGCTGGCTCCTGAAACCAGCGCCGGATGTTCCTGCACACACGCAATTCAGACTTCCATCGCCTATCGTCCCAGAGAACTGAGTCTTATCAAACCGGGACCAGTGATCATTCCTTGAATAAATCCCTTCATCAACTAATGAACACCCAATGGAATCATTTAGTCGAGGTGGTGCGGTTAAAAATTCGGGGAAGTGCGACTGTAGCGTCGGTTGTCCTCAGCCGAACTGCGGCTAATTCCACTGGAAATGTGCTGAGGACAGCGCACGCTACAGCCTTACTGGCTGAGTTACACGCTTCCTGTGTTTTTTATCGCACCCTCTTCAAGGGTTCGGTTCTTCTGTGCCTTGCGGTATTTTACTTCAGTGTGTTTTCAGCAGGAGCCGAGGAAACCGATTCAGTACTGAATAGCCGCCTGATTTTTCCCTTGGAGTCATGGCATAACCATGGTTCCTGTATTGTCGAATGTCCCAATGGAGATTTGTTGGTCTGCTGGTTCCACGGTTCGGGTGAACGCCGTTCGGACGATGTCGAGATTCTCGGCGCCCGACGAGTGCGGACCACCGGGAAATGGACCCGGCCTTTCTCGATGGCAGATACGCCCGGTTTCCCTGATACAAACTGCTGCATGATCATCGATCCTCAGGCGAGGCTCTGGTTGTTCTGGCCCACCATTCAGGCTAATCTCTGGGAATCGGCACTCATGAAATACAAGATCTCTGCAGATTACATGTCACCGGCAGGTCCTCCAGTCTGGAAGACCGAGAAGGTGCTGCATATGAAACCCGGTGATGATTTCGAATCCGTAGTCCAGAGAAAAACCGAAGAATACTTGGAATCAATTGGAGTGAGTTTGGCAGGCGAAGATCCCCGTAACAAAAGAGTGAGGAGATGGGCTGAAAATAATTACCGTCAGGCCGGCGATAAGTTGACCCGTAGACTGGGTTGGTTCAGCCGGGCCCATCCCTACATTTTAGAAGACCGTCGACTGATTCTTGGCCTTTACTCCGATGGCTTTTCCTTTGCGTCCGCAACCTATACCGACGATTGGGGCCAAACATGGCACATGAGTGAACCCATTGTCGGCGGTGGCAATATCCAACCTAGTTTCGCCAGGAGGATCGATGGAACCTTGGTGGCTTTCATGCGGGATAATGGTCCGGCACCTCAACGAAACCAAGTGGCCGAGTCCAAAGACGAAGGGCAAACCTGGACGATTGCAAGGGATCATCCTGACTTATTGGATCCCGGAGCCGGCAATGAAATTCTGAAACTGAAAAGTGGTCGATGGATTCTTATTCATAACAATACGGAAGATGGCCGGCATCAGCTCGCGATTTCGGTTTCCGATGATGAGGGGAGGTCCTTTAGACTGGGTCGATACCTTGAAAAAACCGAACCGGGAAAAGCCTCCTTTCATTACCCGTCCATAATTCAGGCCAGGGATGGTTCACTTCATGCGACCTACAGCTACTTCCTTCCGGGTGGCCTTGGAAAAGGGAAGGAAGGAAAGTCCATCAAGTATGCCGTCTTTGATGAAGATTGGATTTTGAACAGGGAGTCTCGGTAGGGAACGCTGTCCTCAGCGCGCCGCTTGTTTTCATTTAAAGATCCGTCAACCCGGTCGGTAACTCGTAAAGGAACTTTACTTCATCATTGCTCAAATCCCGGTTCAGAATTATCAATTCATCGAACCAACCCTGGAAGTTGATTCCGAACCAGATCAGGGCTTCGTTCGGTTCCCATGTGAAGGTGATACGTCTGTCGACCAATTCTCCCACCTGTTTTCCATCCAAGTAACATCGGAGTATTCCATCCGCATTACCGGTATTGAAATTCGCCCAGGTCATACAGACATGGGTCCATTTTTCTGAGGAAAAAGGCGGTTGGCTGATTTCCACCATGGGACGTTCCTCCACGGGAACATCGTCCCATTTACGTTTGTCCGGATCCCAGATATCACGGTCTGAAAAGGCCGCAAACCGAAAGTGCCGCGGGGAATCGTCCTTGGTGAAATCCACAAAGAAACAGCGGTCATTCCAAGAGCGACTGGTCAGTTGGATCGGATCACTGAACCCCGGTTCCAGATCCTTGTCCGGATCCAACTTGAGCCAGAAGGAAACGGTTCCATGCCAATCCGAAGCATGGTAGCTGACATTTTCTTCCGCCTTGTAATGGACTACCGGGGCTTGGCGATTATTGATTTTCAAGGCGTCACCGAACCGCCCCTCATCGGAAACCCGTTCCACCACACCCTTTGAAGGCAGCCCAGCCCTGCTTTCATATCTATGTTCCCAGGATTCGGATTGATAGATCCTGGGGTCTCCTGCCGCATAATCCGCTTCCAGCGTGGAATCGAAGGATGCATAAAAAGTCACGGCCTTCTTCAGCTGAGTGAGTTGTTCCTGATTCTGAGCCGGGTCATT
>DUCD01000283.1:0-2112 GCA_012959985.1 Verrucomicrobiales bacterium
GCCGCGCCCGCATTCCCATGGGTCAAGCGATGCTCGGAGAACCTAAGCCCGGGGGGGGGTGAAGCGAAAAGATTGGCGAAGTCGAGCACCTAAGCCTTCCAATAATCTGTTGGGAGATTAACTTCTTCCGGAGAAATGATTCTTCCTGAAAACTCGCGGGCAAATTTCTCGGCGAGCGCCCAAGTTGAATCCGAAACATCGATAACCTCGTCTGGGACGGTTGGGACGGCCTTTTTTAACTCTCCAGAAGGTTTCTGTCCGTCACTTACCAGTTCTGGGACGGTTGAGACGGGTGTTTTCGATTCTCCAGCAGTTTTGTTATATTCCTTGTTTTGTATTGTTTTTGTCATCCCATAAGAAACACCCGTCCCAAGCGTCCCAAATATCACCTGATGGATGATTGGGAGTGGAGTGTCAGCGGAGTTCTTTGGATTGATCCGGACCCTGATCGGCTTATCCGAAGGGTTCAGCAGGTACCCGTTGCCCTTTGCTGATTGAGCCTTGGCTGCATCCTTCAGTTTATGTTCCATCTCCCTGTCGGTAAACGGCTCTGTCAGTGTACTGTTGTACTCGCCCAGCAATGCCCCTGCACTGGCCATATCCAAACTAAACCCCTGCACCAGTATACAGGCCACTTTGAACATCGTGGAATGCCCGTGTTGACCCGGGATGGCCTCAGGCATCTTGGCAATATATCGCCGTGCTCGTTCCTCGATGATCATTGTAGATCCAGGGTTTCGGATGGAACATCAGCCAGCCGGACACCCCTCCAGCCTCTCTGGGATTTGCCGTCGCGCTTCACACTGTTACTTTTGGCAGCCCGGAAAAATTCCAGCATCAGGTCGGGCAGCTGCTGCTGTACGACGGTAATCGGCAGTGGGTTCCACGCGCGATCAGAGCAGTATTCGGCGTAAGCCTGAACCGCTTCATCACTGGTGACATCACTGTTGGTGTCCCTGATAAGGCAGTGGTCAACGAAATGGCGTACGGATTCTGATTCGGCTAGGAGGGCATCCACACGTCTCTCCTGCTCTTGGCTGAGGCGGAAATTTCCCGACTCGTCGATGTCGGCCAGGGCCTTCTGCAACCCTTCCAATGCCCAGTTGAGGATGCCGCTTCCCTCCTTCTCAACAAGTTGAACATCGAAGTCGGGGATGGGCTTTTTGGGCGGTGGCTTCTCATAGCGAACGATCAGAAGTCGCCGTTTCCATGCGCCGATGTCATCCTCAAGCAGTACCTGCAGGCGGGTGTTGCAGCTGATGATGATGTTGAAATTACCCTTAACACCAAAACACCCATTCTTGTTTTTGCCCTCACCACTCAATGGGTCGCCCCCGACAAGTGACTTGATGACATGGGCATACTTGTGCATCAGAAACCTGCCACTTACATCCGACCCGATCAGCAGGGTCTTGCCGATGTATCGGAAAAGCTCGAAACGGTCACCCAGGTGCTGTGTCCGAAGCTGGTACACGTTCTGGCTGCCCACAATCTCCGTAATGATCCGGATCAGGGTGGATTTGCCGCCACCTGCCTGGCCGTCAAGAATAAGAAATCTCTGTGGTGCGTTGTCCCCCAGAAGAGCCAGCCCCATCCATTTCTGTATAAGGATGGCATCCTCATCGCCTACCCCGCCCTTGATGAGTTCTTTCAGGAACCGTGGGCATTCGGCTTCCCTGTCAAAGGCAATGGGGCTCTGGTTGCGCGAGTAGTCATTCACGCTGAATCCTGTAAATGTCTCTCCTCCCTTGTCCTTCAGGCGCAAAATGCCGTTGGCGCAATGGACGATTCGTTTTTTCTTGTCAAAGATGCCCAATTTCTCCGCCTGCCCCTTGAGGTGGGCGATGATTGTATCGAGATTGGTGCGGGTATTTTTCTCCTCAAAATTTTCCTTGCCCGGTTCCCGGCTGAAATCCAGCAATCGGGCCGCAATGGTCTCCCGCAGTGCTTCTTCGGTGATTGCAGTCCACAATCCGCATTCCTCAACATACCGATAAAACCGACCTTCATCCGGCTCATGCAACAGGTGGTTCTCAGTCAGGTATAGTCCGGCCCAAAATCGATGGTTGATGGTTAATGCTTGATGGTTGATGGTCGATGGTTGATGGTTGA
>DUCD01000283.1:2122-3328 GCA_012959985.1 Verrucomicrobiales bacterium
GGCTGCCCGAATTTTCTGGAAATTGTTTCATCGAAAACTTGGGGACACGCTTCGATGGTCGGCAACCTCAACTCCTCTGCGTCCCAATTAACGTGGAGACCCGGGTCATGGCTGACAAAGCATAGCCGGGACAGATTTCTGCAGGCGGGATCGATGTCCTCGCCGTACACTTGCTTCATGTGGTCGGTAACGGCGGAAAACGAGGCAGTATGTTTCGCTGCATCGGCCGACACCTTGAAGCCCACCTTCAACCCTGACCCGGTCGGGCTGAGAAAAAGGAAGACGACGTGGGGGTCTTTTGCCAGTGCACCGCGCAAAACGGTGATACGATCCGTGCCCAGCTCATCCAAGTCGGCCACCAGAATGCCGCTGTGCTGTTGGATGCCTTTGTCATTGCGCCCGGAAAAACGCCCACTGAAAAGGATGGCCGGAAGGTCTGTCTTAAATTTCTTCGCTCGTTCTTTCCCGCCCTGTCCGTAAGCACCTCGGACCTCCGCGATTAGATCACGATATTCTCCTGAGCGAATTCCCTCCATAACCTCAAGCAGGACAACTTCGGTCAACTCAACGGACACCCTGCTGGCACCCCGGGAAATGATCAGGCGTTTCATTGGCGACTCTCCGGGATTCTGTGTTCAAGAAACACCATGGCCGACGTGAACTCAATGAATGCCCTCATCGCCCGCCCCCCGCTTCATTATTTTCCGCCATGAACCGTTGCAGATCGACTTGACTGACGAAGACGCGTCCCCCAATGCGGGTGGTCTTTAATCATTGCCTTGTCCATCGCCAAAAAGTTGTCCGGGAAACCAGATGGAGCCGGTTGATGAAGTAGTCAATCGGCATCGGCGTGTTGGGGTCCGGTTGGACAGCGATCGGGGGGTTATTTCGTGTTTCCATTTTTATTATCTCGGGGGTGGGGTGGTGTCCGGGTTCTCCTCGGTCGTGTCCATCGGAAGACTCCGGAGGTACGATATGAGACTATCGTACGAAATCAATCGAATGCCCTTCTTGGCGCCGCTTTGACGCAGAGGGACAGACTTCACAGGTGGTTGTTTACCATTGGCCTCGGTTGGAAGAATCAGGCTGTTCAGGTAGCTTCGGGATAAGCCTGAAACCGGGCAATGCGAGCCTGGCTTAGGAAGCCGAATGAACTCCGGCTTTATCTTCGCGGTTTCGCCGGGTGCCGCAACCGGAGCAACAGTT
>DUCD01000284.1:0-2158 GCA_012959985.1 Verrucomicrobiales bacterium
CATAATGAAATGACAGTAAATAGGAGCTGAGATAGTGCGACTCCCTAATAATAGTATTGACTCTGGTAATAACCACAGCACTCATTCCTAGGACTTTCCATATTTCCTATTTCCCGCATACAGTAATTAATAATGAAGACCGCATTTATTCACAATCAATATATATGTACGTGTACCTTCTTTATGTACAGTCTCCAAGCTCTTCTGCTCAGTTGACCCATTTGTTTGGGGCGCAGGCATAGGGATTTTTCAGAAATGGAAATTTTCAGAATGAAAACGGATTGTAGAGATAAGAAAATCAAGTCATTTTGGAAGGGGAAATCCGGGGTGATGACGCATGGCATGAAACGCGGGATTTGGGTGAACAGCGGAATAATTTTTTGGCTATTGAGCTTTAACATCAGTCTGATTGCCGCTGATTTTCAAGGATCGCATCATATATTCGAGTATGAGAAGGCGCCGATTGCCTACAGTAGAACTGAGGCCGGCGATCCGGTAGCCCGTTTTTCGAAGGACCTTGAATCGGGGAACCAGGAACTCGCGTTTGATTTGAAATTCGGTTACCTACCCGACATCCTGAAGAAACTGGATATTCTGCCGGAATCCCAAGTTCTGGTTTTTTCAAAGTCCTCCCTGCAACGGGATCTGATTTCTCCGACATCTCCAAGGGCGATATATTTCAATGATGATGTGTATATCGGATGGGTGCGTTGGTCCGGCTCATTGGAAATTTCAACTGCAGATCCTGAATTAGGAGGGGTTTTTTATGTGCTGCCTCAAGAGAAACAACGGGTTCCCGCCATTGCGCGGAAAAATTCATGCCTCGAATGTCATGTATCCTCAAAATCGATGGGAGTTCCCGGGCATTTATTCCGATCCTTCCGGACTACGGTTCAAGGTGAGTTGTATCAAACGATAGGTGGGGAAAGCATGAATCACAATACGCTCCTGATCGATCGATTCGGGGGATGGTATGTCAGTGGATCGCATAAGGGGCAGCCGCATTTGGGGAATGTATTCGGGAAGCAGCGTTATTTGAATTGGGATGAAGATCCCATGACGTATGGCAATCAATCTGGATTGACTGAATTTTTCGATTCAAGTCAATACTATAGAGATTCCAGCGACATGGTCGCCTTGATGGTTTTGTCCCACCAAATTCACATGCACAATTTTCTGACTCGCCTGAGTTTTGAAACGCGAAAAAACCTGTCTGCCTATGGCCATATTCGGTATGTCCATCCGATTGCCGAAGCCTTTCTTCAATATCTGCTTTTTGCTGGAGAACCACTTCTCGAAGGGGAGATTCGAGGGGGCACGCGATTTGAAACTGAGTTTGCCAAGCGTCCACCCTTCGATTCGAGGGGACGATCTCTGAGGGAATTCAACTTGAAAACCCGGTTGTTCAAGTATCCCTGCAGCTATTTGGTTTATTCCGACTCTTTTCGGAAACTGCCTGGAGAAATCAAGGATTTCGTCTACTTTCGACTTTGGGAGATTCTTTCCGGTAAGGATACTTCGGAACCCTACCGGGAGATTTCAAAATATATTAAGCGGGCCATCCTGGAAATTCTGGAAGACACGGTGAAGAATCTTCCCGAATACTGGAATTCCTCTCTGTTGCCCGATATTTAGATCCCCATATTGGAAAGACGCACACAGATGGTATTCACAACCTCAACCAGTTGAGGGTGAGAAATTTCGAATTCCTTAACCGAGTAGGATAAGCCATCCAACGATGTTTTCAGGAGCGTGTGATTTACCTGTTCGCGAGTCGCCTCGTGGGTGGTGACATCCGTAAACCCGGCCACACTGTGGGCCTGTTCAGCATTGGTTTTTGACAATTCCAGGATTTCACTTTTCAGTGAACCCATCAAGCCCAGCAAATCCTGCTTCTGTTCGGTATTTATCCCGCCTGAATTCTGGATGCGGGATTCTATTTTTTCGATGGTTGTTCGAATCATGTGGGTAGAATTATTTTGCTCTTCCCTGTAGGCTATCTGAAAACTCGCTTAAATTCTATGCAAAAACTTGTTATTTCATGTCTTCTGACCGTGATGGTGGCAGTGGTTGCCGGTTGCCAAAGTACTCGCAGTGTTCCAAAACAAGAGGCTCAGCGGATTCAGGCAGTTGAGCTCCGGATTTACAATGCTCAACC
>DUCD01000284.1:2197-3320 GCA_012959985.1 Verrucomicrobiales bacterium
GAGCAGGCATTTCGCACACCCGTCCAAAAGAGTTTTCCGGGATTCATTCGAATGGAGGTATGGGAGAATCCCAACCGCCCCGAAGAACTTTTGATATTAAGCTGGTGGCAGAGTCTTGCAGCTCTTCAGGAGTTCAATCGACGTTACAATCCATCCCTCGACAGAGCGATCCTGAAACCCTTCACCCATGAGCCCAAACCCAAACTTGAAGAGGTGCTGGTATTTGCAAAGGGCTTTGAGGCGTTCAACCGGGATTGAACATGGTGGCCTTTTTTCGGTCTAAGGCCCCATGCATAGGAAAAATTGCTCCCAATGTAACGACCTAGAGGATTCTCAGGATGTATCCATGTCCAGACTGCAAATCCTATGGAAGGAGTGGATTCTCCCCGTTGGGATTATTCTGCTTCTGACCTGTTCTTTCAGGTCGGCAGTGGCGGATTGGAATGATGTTCCGACGGGATCCATGAAACCGACCATTCTCGAAGGAGATCGAATTTTCGTAAACAAGCTTGCCTATGACATGAAGATTCCCTTTACAACTCACCGATTGATGACTTGGGATCACCCCGAACGAGGTGACATCGTGGTCTGCTTTTCTCCCGCGGATGGCATTAGGCTTGTCAAACGGGTAATTGGGCTGCCCGGTGACAGAATTGCCATGAGTGGTAATCGAATGCTCATTAATGGTGAAACCATTTCTTATGAACCAATTCGGGAAGAAGTGGCAGAACAAATCCGGAATTACATTCCCCTTGAGGCGGATTACGCTGAAGAAAACCTGGAGGGAAGGCAACATTCGATTATGTTACTTCGAGGCAGAGCTTTTCCATCAGGATTTTCATCGGTGACAGTACCGGAATCCCAATATTTCGTCATGGGGGACAACCGTAGAAACAGCAAGGATTCAAGGGTCTTTGGATTTGTCGACCGAGGGGAAATACTGGGGGAAGCGACTACGGTCGTATTATCCCTTGATTATAAAAAGTATTTCAAACCGCGGTGGAATCGGTTTTTCCTGAAATTGAGGTAGAGCGTGCTGCACTGCCATTGGGTTAAGAAACTCAGTGCCCCCTGAAGCTGGCCGCGCTGAGGCCGGATCGTTGAAAATTGCATTCATTCTTAC
>DUCD01000285.1 GCA_012959985.1 Verrucomicrobiales bacterium
CACAATATAGAAAAGAGAGAATCCACCATGAGGGTCCTTGCCATTAGGAATCCATAGATAATCCACTGAAAATCATAGAATGAAAACGCTAAAAATAATGAAAAAAGGTAGACCATGGATGGTTGGCTTAATGTCGGCGCTGCTGCTACTTGGAGTATCTGGGCTGGTCGCTGCTCCGGCCCTGGATATTCTCTTTCTGGGGGCCAATGACACTGGGGATGCCGGGGCCGACGCCGAGGTGCTGGCGTTTTTAGAGCAGGCATTCAGCGATGGAACTGTCAGCTACATGAATTCAGGGGCCACCGACGGCTCTGAAGTAGCCGATGTGATCGTCATGTCTTCGACCTTTGGATCCGGATCAGTCCGTGGCAAGTTCCATAATTCACCGGTGGGCATCCTCAACTGGGAAGAAGCACTGATGGACAGCGGCGACGGTGAATTTGGCCAGAGTCTGGAGAGCATGACGAAGTCGACCGACGTGGTGACGATGAGCCTGATCGACCATCCCGCAGCGGGTGATCTGGCGGGGTTGACGATTGAATTCTTCACCGGCGCGGGGCCCGAGACCCTGGGATCCGCTGAACTATCACTCGGCACTGAGGCCGTCGGCACGGCGGTTGATGGGTCGATCAGCGGGCTCCCCATGCTCTTCGTCACAGAGACAGGCGAGGCGGTGGGCGAGGGCGCGGGCATAGTGGGCAACATCTCGCCGGCCCGCCGGGTGGCCTTCCCCATGACTGATAACAGCTTTAACGAACTGACGGATGACGGGAAGCAACTGCTTGCCAACGCTATCATCTGGGCTGCGTCAGCGGACACGCAAGAGTCCTCGATTCAGCAGGGACTGGTGGCCCATTGGCCGTTGAACGAAGGATCCGGTGACGTATTCTCCGAAGTGGTCGAGGGTTTCGATGGTTTCTTGCCCCTCGCTGAAAACGGGGAGCAAACGACAGTCAGTTGGAGTGATGGACCTCCGACACAGCAAAACTCGGTTGAGTTCAGTGGTGCAAATTCCTTCATTGCCACCGATTTCCCCGGGATCGGGGGAGGGAATCCTCGGACGGTGGCATTCTGGGTCCGCACGCTGGATGAAAACGCCTACTTCATGGCCTGGGGCTCGAATGCCGCGGCCCGGAAGTGGCATATTCGCGCCAATGGAGCGAGCGGCGTGATGCGCACGGAGTATGCCGGTGGCCAGAATTTCGCCACCACCAGCTTGATCGATGGCGAGTGGCATCATGTCGCCTCAGTGTTTCCCAATGGAGCGACGGAGGGGGAGGAGATCCTGCATTATTTAGACGGTGTACTAGACCCTCGAGCCGGTGGAGGCAACCAGACTATCGATACAGCCACCGTCACGGGTGAGAATTTCAACTGGACAGACGCGAATTCGACGGAACCCTATCCCGTGCATATCGGGGCCGTGCTGGCCCACGGTTTCGGTCGTATGCTCATCGGTTCGATAGCCGATGTCGGCATTTGGAATCGGGGTCTCACGGAAGATGAGATCAATCAACTGGTAAACAATTCGGTCGAACTCCTCATTGACCCGCTGCCGATCCCTCGCTACGGCCGGATCAAGGTTCGCGTCAACGGCGTCAGTTCCTCGCTCACCGACGTGCCTGAATTCATCGTCGATCCCAACAGCATCAAGTTGCTTATCGATGGCGAGGAAGCCGCGGCCGGTTCAGTCACAATAGGGGCGAAAGTAGACGGCAGGATCGACATCGACTATTCCATCGTTCCTGATTTTTTCGTGTCAGATTTCGAGCATACCATCGCCGTCCTATGTGCCGATACCGCGGGTGACGCCTTCGACTCGGGACCGAGGGATTTCACCACACCGGCATACAGCACCGTCGATTCGGCCAACAGAGTTGAAGGCGTCGACACCAGCAAGGGTGGTTTCCGGGTATTCGCCTACCAAACTGCAGCCAGTGCTCCCAACAGAGTTTTCTGGTCTGAAGAGGCTCTACGTGGTGAACATGGTGCCAACTTAGCAGATATGAACGTCGGGCCTGACCTGGATCGAGATGGTTTTGGAGATATTGGTGGCCCGTCGGGTGTGAACGGTTTTATCGATCCCACAGTGATCAATTACGACGCGACAGGGGGTGCCGGCACGGGTAAATTTCAGGATCCCGACTTCATCCACCCGGTCCTTTCAGATGCTGCCGTTGCCGGGATCCTTTCCGACCTTGCAGGCGGTGACCAGAATAATTCCCATCATGAAATCACTACCTATATTGAATTTCCAACTCGGGATATTTACACCATGGGTGTCACCAGTGATGATGGGTTCAAGGTGTCCATCGCCGGCAGCAACCGGGATGTGCTCGGTCAAGTGCTTGGTTTCCGTGATCGTGGCGGCTCAGCCTCGAGTGTCTTCAAATTTCTTATAGATGAACCTGGTATCTATCCCGTGCGACTCCTGTGGTTCAACGGAACGGGCGGCTCCAATGTGGAGTGGTACAGCGTGCGCGATGATGGAGTCAATGTGTTGATCAATGATAGGGCCACAGAAGGGGCCCTATCCGCTTACTACGAGAAGAGCGCCGGAGAACGCGCTCGGGTCACTGCAGCGTCGGGCCTGAACGCCCTCCTCAACGGCGGCAATCTGAACCCTAATCAAACGTTTGAAATCACGTTGCAAGATGGAACAACCAGCGTGGACGAGGCTTCGGTCTCATTCACGTTCAACGGCTCCAGCGACGGCGTCACCGTCAACAAGAGCGGAAGCACGACCACGGTTAGCTTTGCTCCCGACGGTCTCCTTCCGGCCAACGAGGCCGTCTCGGTTGATTTTTCCTGGGCCGAAATGGGCGGGGCCGCCACCCGTGTGAGCTTTAACGCGACGGTTAGGGATTATTCGACGATTGAAAGTTTCCATACCGCTTCAGGGACCGGGGATATTCGGGGTTTTAATTGGCGGGTGCATCAGCAAGAGGCCACAAACGGCACCAATGTCGCGGCGGCCGAAGCGCAATTGGCGAGCGACATCGAGAATATTGCCGATTTGATCTTTGCAGACGATGGGAACAACTTCTACATCGGCAATTGGATCAACTTCGACCAGGACGGATCCAATCGAGCCAACTTCCAGTCGGGTTCCACGATCCCTGCGCAACAGGTCCCTGACGAATTTTTTCCCGGTATCCCCGGCCTGACCTTCGGAACCGACAACATCGCCGGCGAGGTCACGACCTTCGTCGAGTTCCCTGAAGCCAAGCTTTACCAAATGGTCGTTAACAGCGACGACGGTTTCGCGGTGACCTTGGCGACGGGGGAAACCACGGCCGACGGCACGGTGCAGAGCCCGACCTCAGACGACGCCGTTGTATTGGGAGCCAACCTAGGCACGCGTGGTTCCTCCGACACGACGTTCTTCTTCGCGGTCAAGGAACCGGGCCTCTATCCGTTTCGGCTCGTCTGGTTCGAACGCGGCGGCGGGGCGAACCTCGAGTGGTTCACCGTCAATTCCGACGGCAGTCGCGCTCTGATCAACGGGACACAACCGGGAGCTCTCAGAGCCTTCCGCACTCGGAACGGAACGGCGGGAGACTTTGTCGCTCCGGATCCGGACGTCGCGAGACCCAGCAATCCGATTGTCGCCACGTCTGATAACAGCCCTGGAGCTGAAGGCGTGGAGAACGCCATCGACAACGATCCGAGCACGAAGTATTTGAACTTCGACGCCGGTAGCGGGGCCGTTACGGGTCTTACAGTGACGCCTGGCGGGAGCATTGTCACCGGACTCGCCCTCACGTCGGCGAACGACGCTGCGGAACGCGATCCGGCGACCTACCAATTGTCCGGTTCCACCGACGGAGGCACGACATTCACGTTGATCGTCGAAGGGGACGTTCCGGCGTTTGCGGATCGGTTTACTCGGGTTGAGGTAAGCTTCGACAACCAGGTAGGCTACATCACCTATGAACTGCTGTTCCCAACCACGGTTGGACCGAACCAGAACAGCATGCAAATCGCGGAGATCGAACTCATCGGAGATTCGGCTTCCGTCGATGCGACGGACCCCCCTGCTGAGGAGGCTGGGGTCGCCATCGCCGACAATGGCGACGGTACGGTAACCATCACGTGGTCGGGTTCCCTCGAAGGATCCGACGACGTGGATGGGGTATATTCCGCAGAGGCGGGAACGAGCCCGATGACAATCAGCGCCGACGCGGCGCGTCGTTTCTACCGCGTGCAGTAACGCACGGGTCGTCACACGACGGTTTAGAGTTTTCCAACTCTTCTTGCGGCCGGACTGAGTCATTAGTCCGGCCGTTTTTTTGTGTAAAGTTGGTCACGACATTCAGAATATTTTTTACGGAAATCCGCCTGTCCATGGCGAAATTTTATTCAATCCGGCATGGGCATCATTGAACAATCGGCAAACTGCTCGGAATGAAGTTTTTGCTTGCGATGTTTGGCGAGTGTTGCGAATCGTCCGTGTTCTCCATGGGGCGGGTGGATCTAAGGAGACCGCAAGGTTGTGACGGGTCGTTATCATTTTCAAGCGGAATCCAAGACGGCACAATCCAAATTGTCAAAAATCAGTCCCGATGCAACGGTCTCAATTTCCATTACCCGGCAACACTCTGCGGTGTTCACTTATTCTCGGCGATGCAGTAAAGAAACGTTCTACCGCGAAGGAATAACTGGTTTCCTGCCAGCGCCGGCGATGCCGTGTTTGCGTCATCCAGCTTATTCGTCGCAAGGATTTTCAGGTCATTGGATCGTTGCAGCACAAGGGTCGTTCCGTTTCGTCCTGTAACATAAAGTCGTCCATCGGCCCCGGCAGGTGATGAGTAGAGATTTGAAATACCGGGTAACCGTATGCGATCCATGAGGGTGCTGCCGGTGTCGGCGTCAAGGCAGGACAAAAGCGCCTGGTTGGACTGATTGAAAAAGAGCATACCATCGTACAAAAGAGGAGAGGGGATGTAAGGAGTGCCTCGGCGTTTGGTCCAGAGGATCGTATCGGAACCTGAAATATCGCCATGGGCCGAAAGCGGCAATGCCAGAACGGAGTAACCCTTGTACCCGGTCATGCAATAGACAATACCATTTTCGACGACGGGGCTGGGAATCGCATTGCTCGTCAGTCCGCTGCATTGCCAGATGATCTTGCCGGTGTTCAGGTCATAGCTGCGCACCTTGCCCGATCCGGACGTAATGACCTGAGTCCTGCCGCTGTGCTTCACGATGGCGGGAGTTGCCCAGGTGTTTCCTTCATCGCGATCGGCTCTCCAAAGCGTTTTGCCGGTCACGGCATCGAGAGTCTCGATGTACGATTGTCGCTTTTGATCGCGAACGATGACGAGCTTGCCGTCGTGCACGACGGGAGAACATCCTTCCCCCAGGCTGGCGCCCATGAAGATCTCTCCCAGGTCGCGATCCCACAGTTTCCTGCCATCCAGACTGTAACAGTAGAGACCCGCGTTTCCGAACCAGCAATACAGTCGTTCGCCGTCCGTCATCGGTGAAGCGGAAGCGAAGTTATTGTCGCCGTGATGGCCTTCGTGCGGGATGTTTCGGGTGGCGACACGTCGCCAAAGTTCTTTGCCGTTTTCGCGATCAAGACACAGCACAACAAACTCAAAGAAGGTATTGGGGTGCGTGATCCCGAACATGCGTTTGGGCTGATCCTCAGGTTTCGGAAGTGAGGAATCCACTTCACCCGTGTTGAGCGCGGTCAGCAGAAAAACCTTGTTGCCCCAGACAATCGGCACCGAACTTCCCCTCCCATCGATACGGGATTTCCATTGGATGTTCTTTCCTTCACCCCATTCGATTGGCGGTGTTGCGGTTCGGGAGACGCCATTGGCTTCCGGACCTCGCCATTGATGCCAGTTCATCGCTTTGGATGCGTCGAAGGATTGAGCTTGAATCTGACTCGCCAGGCTCAGAATACAGCAGATTCCCAGGAAAAAGTTCAGCGACCTATGGTAAACAGACGGGTGCCCGACACGGAATAGTTTGGTTATGATCATATGTGTTTTTTTAAATTTTCGCCGCTTATTAACTCATCGGTTCCATCCGGGTCTTATCCCGCTGTGATACGAAAGGTTTTGATGACGGGTTGAGACGCCGCCCGGCAACAGGTTCCGCGCCTCGCCACGCTTGGTATCTTCCGGTGGATCCGTCTTTTGGATGTTGGGTGTTCATGAACTCTTTGCCTTTATTACAGGAACGATTTTCCAACAAGATTCCTGACCAAAAACCGATCGTTTTATCAATGCATGACACCCGGGCTCATGATCCAGGAAAACCAGTGAAGAATCCTCAACCAGAACAAGGTCACGGTCAAGCCCCTTGATCGAAAGAAAGCCATTTGGTTGGACGCGTCTTTTCATTTCAGTTCAGCATCTCAAGCTGTATGGAAAAAAGTGCGCCCTACCATCGTTTTGCAGCCTATGTAATTGCCTTTACAAAGAAGGGTGATCTTACCGTGAGAACAGAACACGAAGTCGATAGAATCGAATGTCGATTTGGAAATTTGCCTCAACAGTGATTACGCCGTCCTTGCGCACCGAGTCCGCCTCCATCACCAGGTCCCAGACGCCAGACGCCGGATCTTCCGCCGACTCCACCAGGTAGGAACGTCCGGCGACAGTCGCGAACGATATGAGCACGGCGTCTGACCCGTTCCATTCAACCGACAGCGAGATCGTGCTGTCCGGGTTGTTGGGATGGGTTCCAGCGATATACTCTGAGAGATTGTCCAAAGCATCCAGATCCAAATCCCCATTGGCGTCACCGGGGTCACGAGAATCGAGCCCATACAGATCCTCCCATGCGTCGGGCATTCCATCGTTGTCGGAATCGGCAAAGGCAAGATCCACCGCATTGCTTGATCCCGGCGTCAAAGCCGCCAAGGCAACGATCGTTGCCGACCCATCCGGCAATAGGCCTTGTGACATTCCCTGCTCCTGAAGACTTAAGTTGGCTTCGTCGATTAGCTGGCTGATGTTCCGATACAGATGAATCGATTCCCCTTTCGCGTCGAGACTGAAGTTGACGTGGTCTCGTCCGGCGGAACGATTGCCGTCCGCGACCCAAACCACAAATTCATGGGGAGCGATATAGGTCAACGGGGGGATGGGAAATTGGGTTCGCGACGTGATCGAAGGATCGTCCGTGAGAAACAAACCCGAAAGCGCAATAGGTGCCTCGTCAGGATTGTAGAGCTCGAAGTAATCATCGCCCACGGTCGGACCCGCCAACCATTCATTAATCTTCAATCCGGTCACATTGCCAAACGCGGACAATCCGGAATTCTCACTTTCGAAAGTAGCGCGTTCCAGTAGACGCCACCTGCCTCCGATCAACCCAATCGATTGATCGGGTATCTGAAATCCGAATTCCACCGCGTCCACAAGACGCTCATCCTTGTTGAACAAGTAGACGGCGCCGTTGCTTCCGGAGATCGAATGCCCCGTGTTCAGGTCGCCCTGTTCGAAGCTCGGATCAAGATCCCCGTTGCAAAACACACCCAAGTATTTTCCGGCCGCCAGCGTCATCCCCTGAGGGAATACCCATTCGCCGGGGTTGATTCGGTCCACACTGACGCTCATTCCCGACAAATCGAATGGCGCTGAACTCGGGTTGTGCAACTCGATCCAGTCCGCGCCCAAGGTTCGGTCCCGCGCCATTACCTCGTTCAATTCAGGATCGTCACGGTTAACCAGAATGTTCTCCGCGCCGGGGCTCGACGTGAGCGTGAATGTCACAATGCTCGAAGATCCGTTTGGGAAACGGCCTTGTGAAACGCCCTCGTTCTGAGGACCAAATCCGATTTGGCTCAGTTCCTGTCCACCCGTTCCGACAATCGCCACGGAGTCGCCATCAGCCTTGAGCTTGAAATCCAGGTGATTCGGTCCAATGCCTTCGTCCGCCCATAGCCGAAGGTATGACCGGGGACCTAGAAATGCGGGCGAAGAAATGCGGAACACTCTCTCGCCTGATGTAAAATAAACTTCATTGAGCGATACAGCCTGTTGGGAGTTTGTGTTGAATACCTCGATCCAGTCATCCGATCCAGGTTTGGGATTCGCCATCCACTCATTGATGATTAGACTCGACGGCTCGCCTATTTGTTCCCGACGATTCGGCTCAAGGGGAGTCGGCGACCCCAAAACCCATTCTCCGTCAACTACAGCAAGCGTGAGATCAACAACCTGTCGACCAAAGGTGACCCCGTCCACCAACACTCCGTCCGCATCGAACAAGAAAAGACTTTCGCCGTCTTCGGAGATTCCAAACCCGCTATGGTATCCCGGATCAAGGACACGATCGTCGCACCACAAGAGTATTTCATCGCGCGGAGCAATCGAGGATCCGTTTGGAAATACGAACCGCGTCGGTTCAGCCCCGTCATCGGTGAACCCCCAACCCGATATATCAAGCGTTTGGTCTGTGTCGTTATAAAACTCAACCCAATCCGGGAAGGAAGTTCCGTTCGCGACCGCCGAAAGGTTCGACGCCTGAACCTCGTTAATCCGCGCCCGCGGCGCTGTCGCCGCCCCGTTCGGGCGCCCTGGGGACCCAGCCGAATCGTCGCTCGCCATCCAGTTCAACGGATCGTCCGGATCTCCATTCGCGTCGAGGCGTTCCAGGGACCTTCCATCCCGGTCCGCAGCCTCGGGCCAGCCTTGGTCGTCCCTGTAGTCCACGGACTCGATCACATTGCCATTTGGGTCCAGCAACGCGAGTCGTTCGACTCTGTTCGACAAACCGCCCCGAAAAGTGTCAAAAACAGGGACGCCCGGATACCGCAGCGCAAACCCGTCCGGATCGAGATTCGAACTCAATACGATGGAAGTTCCGACCCCGATCACCGCTCCCTGTGCGAACGCAAAGTCGACTCCGTTCAAGCTCAATCCCGATAGATCAACCGGGGTATCCCCCACGTTGCTCAGTTCGATATATTCGAACGATCGCCCCCCTGGCGGGTTATACATGATTTCTGTGATACGGAGCGGGACTCCGATTCGTTCGACAGTGAACTTCGCCTCGGTCAAAGCGCTCCAGGTGTTCCCGGTCAAGGTCCGGGCTTTTACCACCCCCCCCGTCGTTATCGTGATCCCGTCCCTCGGCGCATTGGCCGCTGTGAGGGCGATTTGCCCCGAGCCTCTGACCCGCGGATCCGATCCGTCGGTGGTATAATAAACCTTCCCGGACAGCGCCGTCATCTTCAGTTCCAATCCAGTTGGCACCACGCCTCCGTGCTGGCTGAACCTGGGCACCGTGTCCGACCCCCAAAACCCCTGGCTCCTCAAATGGGTGATCACGTAGCTGCGGCGAGGCTTAATAAAGTTTCGGTCCAAGGCGCCCATCTGAGGGATCTCAAGGGAAAGCGTCTCTCTCTGCCATAGATATTCCTTGGTAACCTCGTCGGTGGTGAGCGCTCCTCCGTTGAACATATGCTTTTGTACTCGGTCTTTAAAAAGCAGTTGGAATTCTGGACTCCGCTTCAACGAATTGAATATATCCGATATTTCGGCGGATCGTGTCAGTTCGCTTTGAAAGACATTCACGGTCGCATTCCGTCCCTGATTTCCCATTGCCCATTCCGCATCCCAGACATAGAACCGAAATTTCGCTCCGGGAACACGTTCGCGCCCCGCGCGCCAGTTATTGTGCGGCCAGTCACCGGTGGCCACAAACTCGTTCAACAGGATGTAATCGACAAAATTAACCATGTCCAAAAGCTCCTCGACCCGACGGTAAGTTGCCGGATTCGTCATATTCCGCCCGCGAATCGCGCTCAGCATTCTCTGCCATTCCACCCTGTCCCCGGAGCGCACTTCGCTGCCCTGGGCGATTAGGTCCCAGTCATCGCTCGCTCCGTGCCAATCTGACAGGAAATCTTCGTCGATCCGTTCGGTTGGATTGTAATAACCTTGATAGATACCGTTGATGAACAAGTTGGCATACCCGCCACGACTGGACACATTCCCCATATTCTTTGACAGACGCCGCACGATCTCGTCGACGACGAAGGGGTTCCGGGAATCGTTCATGCCGGCCCTGAGCACGATCTTGTCGAATGACTGAATATCCGATCCGGGGATGAGAGGGTGCTCTAATCGGCCCGGGCCGTAATCGCCGCGAAAATACAAGCGAAACGAATACTTACTGAAGGGAAGACTTCCGGAAGGGTTGTATCGACCGCGGATATAGTCTCCACCCTGAATCCGAATTCCACAATCCAGTTGAACGCTCTCCCCAGTTTCCGGATCGATGAACTCGGCGGAGACCGGTCGTTCCCAAGCAATGCCGCGGTGAATCGTGTTGCGCGGATTCACCTCCATGATTCCAGTCTTGCCCCATAGATTCGATTGATCTGTCGATAGGGAAATGATTGGCAGAGATTTCAATGCGTTGTCCAAGCGAAATAAATAGCTGTGGGTGATGACTCGGGACGGAAGGTATCCCGTTTGGAATGCGGCCGCGAGCACAACTGAATGGCGGTTCAACTTGATCGGTTGAATATAAGGAAATCCGGAAGTGACGGTCGGAATAGAGCTATCCAAAGTATAGCGAATTTTCGCTCCCGGATCCGGCGAGCCCAACTGAATAGTGATCTGACGGTCCTGCAACCCGCGTTCCACCGAAAAACTCGGAGCGGCAAGGAGTCCGAATACGTCAGGCGTTCTGTTCTCGGCCCGAGGGGTTGGTTGGGAATAATAGTGCCACCCCCCGTCGCCTCCCAATCCGTAAGAGTAATCGTTTCGTTGCTCGGGAAAACCTCCCGTCACTTTGCTGATAACCTCCCGCGGCGAGTCGGGTGAAAACAGTCCCAAGAACTCTCCAGTCGCGGCGAGCTTGAAATTTGTATGCAGTTCCGCGCCCGTTCGGACATCGAGCCCGGAGCAGAAAATAATCAGGTAACTTTTCGCTTCGATGCGTGTATCGGAGAAGACCCATTTTCCCCGCGTCTCCGAATCGTCCGTTAGCGACCAACCTGACAAATCGACCACCTCGTTCCCCGGATTATAAAGTTCGATCCAATCTTCGGCGGACCCATTGGCCGCGCTAATGCCGTTTCGATTGGCCGCGTTGAGCTCGTTGATTCGGACTCCACCGTAGGCAAAATCCGGGTCAACCTCGAAGGTCCATTCACCGCCCTCAAAGGCGTTCGGCGTATCGGCCAAATCGAATATGCCATGGTCCGATCCCCAAGCCACCGTGTGTTGCCCCGTGGCCAAGTCCTCCACAACGAAAGTATACGGGCCTGATCCCGACCCAGTCAACGAGGCTGCCGGAGCGCCGTCCACCCTAAGATCCAAGAGATCGACTCCGGTCACGGCCTCGTTGAAAGACACGCTGATTTCGGACGCGGAACGCACCTTGGTATTGGGTCGCGGCGAGATGAGAATCGGCGTCGGCGGAAATTCATCTACGATACGATAACGCCACGACGATCCCGGCCCGACCGGGTCGAATACATTGGCCGGTCTCGAAAAATCCGACAACATTGTGTCCGGCGCTATGGTGACGAAGATCTCTCCCAGCACGGACGGCCCGATAAGAAAAGTAAACCGGTCCTCTGACCCGGAAACCGAACGCGCGGCCACGCCGTTTAGCAGCAAATCCTCGGCGCGGATACCCGTCACAGGTTCGCTGAAGACAATGGTGATTTCGGAGAGAATTTGCAAGGTCCCTTCCGGCGGAAACACCTGCACAATTGTCGGTGGTGTTAAATCGGGCACCGAATAGCGGATCTCAGGATTCATCATAATATCCGAACTCGTCAGACTCGTGTTGAAGACTTGAATGGCGACAACATTCACTCCGGAAACCAAGTAGGTAGTCGGGTCAGGCAATGAAAAAACCTCGAAACTTCCCGACTCATGCAAACCGGAAGAAAACGAGTCGAAACGCGGTGGCGAAAAACCATTCTCCTGCGCCACTTCAACGCCGTTGATCCACATGATAAATCCGTCATCGTAGTCGACATACAGCTCGGGATTGCCAATCTCATCGGCATTTTTCACGTTGAACTCTTTTCGAATGAAGACTGTGGTGTAGGTGTACCGCATGTCCCCCAGCACGGTTCCGCCATTCCCGTCGCCATAGCGAAAGGGAGCCCTGCCCGTCGACCAGTTCCCGGCGTCAAACGAGCGGGCGCGCCAGGCGGCGATCGGATTCGACGCTTCCGACCGTCCCTTGTGATATTGCCATTCTGCTGCCCGAGGAACCAACACCTGCGCCAGTCCGACCGTTGCCAGCGCCCACACAGCCCACAGACCCAGCGCCGCTCTCACCCGCAATTGTGTCTCTCCCAACTTGCAAACATTTCTATTGTGCTTTTTTAACATAAATATTCAATCATTCTACTTTCACATTGGTTCTGACGACCTTGCTTCATCTTCCGCCCAGATAAGACGATCCAAAAGATGCTTCGGACCGATCACAGATGTTGAAAACATCCCAGTAATGGCCATTGATATAGATATGAGCGAAGGTTCCTCTCGCCCCGGGTTGTCCCATTGCGAGTTGTGTATCCCGTGCAAATTGATCCCGCACGTAGAGGGCGTTGAAGGAATGACCATGATGCCATGAGCATGGCTGCGTGCAGCGCAGATCGATGTGGTCAAACTCCTTGGCGCCTTTACCATGAAATAGGTCATATTCGAGTTTACCGTGACCGTATTGTTGGCGGAAAAAGAATCGAAAGCCGTGCTTTTGGTATCGAGGACGTCGGGTCGTCCCCCCACGCATGCGAATGCCGCAATCTATCTGGAACCCGGATTCATGGTCTGCCATTAGTAACAATTCGAGAGAGCAGTGTCTTTCAGCGCGACGCCCTTGCCAACCGGCATGGGCGTAGATCCCTCTCCGGTCGGTTCACTATTGCTGTGCGGGTTTGTTCTCCAGAGGTGACGGGGCGTATCGCCATTGGTCTACCACAGCCCAAAGATTCTCCGGGCTCAACGAAGTGCCGTACTTCAGCAGGCGTACACTTCCATCCGCAAACGCAAAGTTCGATCCGCCACTTCTTGAGTTTTGACCGGAAGAGTTGTGTTTGTTTTGATGGATGGCATCCACATCGTTTCCTGATCCCTGGTAAAAGTCCATGTGCACGTCCAACCGCTCCTGCTTTTTTTCACCGAACATGATGGTCTCGGCAGGTTGTCGAACCCGGGATAATTTCATAATTCCCGCTCCCTGCCACTCCTTGAATTCTTCAAAATCCTCTTTGGAAAGGTTCACCGCAAAGAAATCGTTGAATCCATTGATGATGTAGCTGCGTTTCTGATCTTCGTCGGCCTTAAATCTGTCCGAAGGACAGATCACCACATCGCGGTTTTTATAGTAGGGTTCCAGCGCCTGGATCCAGTTATAGCCTCCGGAAACTCGCGCCGGAATACGGTCGTCATTGTCATCGGCATACATTTGCAGAGAAAAAATTAACTGCCGCAGATTGTTGTTGCACTTGATCTGTCTCGCCTTGCCGTTCGCCTTTGACAATGCCGGCAGCAGCATGCCGGCAAGGATTGCGATGATTGCAATGACGACCAGCAGTTCGATTAAGGTAAATCCTCTTGACCGTGCTTTTCCAATGAGATGTAACGGTTCCATAGTATCTCTGTATTGTTCCAAACAGAATTGCATTCAATGTTCGGTGGGAGACCGTATTTCCATCTCGGTGACGGCCAGTCTTACTGGTTTATAAAGGGAATGACACCAAACGGATTCAACAATCAACTCAAAGGGGTTTTCCGGTAATTTGCGCTTCCATTTGCTGAGGGAAGGATCCAGCCGGTAATCGCGAAGTTGAAGCAGGACCTCAAACTCCTCATCACTCTGGAATTCGGAAGCGGGTTTGGTGATTTGAAATCTGCCTGCAAATACTCCGTCTGGGTGCCTGACTGTGACGCCAAAGTACAGCTTACTATTGCGAGCGAGATACCCTCGAACTCGGATTTGTGACGTCGGTTTCAGCGTAACGGGCGGGTTGTCGCCGCGGGAAACAGGTATCGCTGTGGTATAAATTGTTGTTTGTTCCTCGGTTTTATACGGGATCGCCCAGAGCGAGAAATCGTTGCTCAGGTTCGTCAGGGGATCCCTCTTTTGAACGGCTCGACTAGCTTCCTTTGCCGATTTACTCCACTTACCAAAGGCGCGACTATATTCCCTTTGCAATTCACTCTTCCAATGGTAAACGGCTTCAGGGATCGGTTCGGGAGAAAAGTCACGATTCACGGAAGCAATGACGCGGTGATGGGCGGGTACAACGACTGAATCTTCATCGCTGAGCCGGTTCGCCCGAACCTCGCCTTGGTTGACGGTTAACACAGTGTAGCCGAGCTCCGTTTCAACATTGAATCGGGTGCCCAAAACTTCCAGCCTGGCGGACCGTGTATGAATCAGCATCGGCTTGCCCTTGGGCTGAGGTTTTATGTTGCCAAACAATGTTCCTGATTTGAGATGCAACTCCTTTTGATCGTGATGGGAGATGGAAAGCATCGAGTTCCCCAATATCGAAACTGTAGAGCCGTCGTTGAATTTCAATTCAAGCCACGAGGTGGGTGCCATGCCTTCGACGGTCCCTCCCGCCAAATTTGTACCCACTTCGAGGAATTGAAGAATCCGGACAGCGTCACCGGTCCACGAGACCGGGCCACTCAATTCGACGACCGTGGCAATGGGAGTTTCCCGTTCGAGGGTTATGTCTATGGGAGATTTCGGTTCTAGGGTCCTGGCAACGGGAGTGTCCTGTCCGACGGTTCTGTCGCTGGGAGTTTCCGGTTCCGGTTGAAATTCCAGAACCGCAGCGAATACGATCGCCGCCGCCACGGCTGCAGCGCCCAGCAGGTGAACGATTGACAAAGGTCGACGTTCACGGGCCATCGACGTGGCAGACTCACGACGCGATTCCCAATCCTGAAGGTCTACGTGGAGGCCGAGGTATTGAACATAGCGCCTTTGTGCGTCAGGGAATCCTTTGAGCAGGGTTTCCAATTCCTCCAACTCTTCCAGGGTAATGGTTCCCTCGACGATGAGTGACAGTAACCGGTCGAGATTCGGATTTCTGTTCGTGGATTCACGCATCGTTCCATCCCTCCCTCTTCATGTTTTGGCCGATACACTGCAGCAATTGTGTCCTGATTTTCTCAAGAGCATAATAAAGTTTGTGCAAACTGACTCCCTTTCGCTCGGCCTCTTCCTTGATGGCTCCGTGTCGTCCGTAGCGCAATTGGACCCACTTTTTCTGCTGATCATTCAGCTTGGCGAGGCACTCATCGAGCGCCCCGTGCCGGGCTTCCATCAGCGGGGCCTCTTCATTGTAAATCGAGCTGAGTTGTTCCAGTAAGGTGTCAGAGAAAACCAGTTTCTCCCTCGCCTGCTTCTGGCGCCACTTCAACACTTCCAGCCAGGCGAATCGAATCGCCCAGGGCACGAACGGACGGGAGTGGTCAAACTTATCCCATTTCTTCCACAGATGCACCGAGACGTCCTGCAAAACCTCGACCGCGTCGGCCGCGCGGGGTATCATCATGAAGACATACCTTTCGACTTCCGCCTGATGGCGGGTCCAGAGGCGAACAAATTCAGCGGTCGGATCCATGGATGTGGTTCGGTGAAAGTTCTCCACCCATTTATTCTCCGCTCAAAGTTCCGATATTCCGAATATTTTCTCCACCAAAATCATTCGTTCGCAGCCTCAGATACAGCGGTTAGGTTGGATTTGGCCGTTCCTCTCCATAAAGTGTTTTCCTTGGCTTCTCTTCTGGCAGTCCCTTTTTCTTGCCTGATTATCTTTTCAAAGAACTTAAAATCAACGATTTCCAACTAGTATACCTCTTCCGGAACCATTCGGCGATCACCGAAAAGCCGTTGAAAATTGGAGTATTCGACTCTTGGGACTGACCCGAATGGCACTAAGTTAAGACGGGGTTTCGATGGAATTTCTGGGCAATTGGGTCTGGGATTGACATGACCAGAAGGATGTCAAATCCGGCCTCACCGCGGCCAGCTTCAAGTTTGAAACGGCCCTGGTCATGCTTTTGTTCCTGAAGCCGGGGGCGTCGACCCCGGACAATGGAAAACCAATCAGGACGGAACAAAATGCCTTAACTTAGTGCCATTCGGGACTTACCCCAAGGTGATCCTGGTTGGACAAAACGTCCGTAGGGTGTGTTCTGGTTGAAACTACGAATGAAATAGTTGGGATAGGGGCAGGCATTGTGGCGGAGTTGATCTTTGTCATAGCCGTGCCTATCGCCATAGTGCACCCCCCCCCTGCACGCAATGAGTTTTGTATGGATATAAACTAAACCTTCCTCGCGATCAATTGGGTGTCGGTGCGTCGACCCTTAGGGCGAAGTTATTTTTGAGTGGTTCCTAAGAGAAGTGTAGGTTCCTTCACTTCAGAGGATTCTCATACCAGACGACATTTTTCGTGCCGCGCCCCGCATTGAGCAGGTCCAGGTCGCCATCGCCATCCATATCCACAGACCGCAAATCGTAGCTCTGCTGGTTTTCATCCAAGGTGTGGAGCGAGAAATTCCCATTGCCATCATTTTCATACCACATGACGCGCTCGCTTTCGTAGCCGCAGACAGAGGCATCCAGATCACCATCCTGATCATGATCGGCTACGGTCAGGCTGTGAGGGGATTTGATTTCTGTATCGATAGCGTGTATTTTCCAGCTTGGGTTTTCAAACCAGATCACTCCAGTGCCATGTCCGCGTGATGCCAGCCAATCCACCTTGCCATCGCCATTTACATCGGCGGGCAGAATATTCGTAGCGGCCAATTGACTTTCAGCGAGGATTACTTTTTCCCAGGCTCCTTTCACTTTGTCTGCTCCAGGGTTTTTCCAATAGGCAAACCAATTGCCATCAGCGAAAGGCTTGCCTTTGGCTCCCACTGCGATCTCTTTCCAACCATCCCCATCAATGTCCCCGGCACCGGTATAATGACTTCCGCCGCGCGCATCCCCATCGGCAAAAACATGACGGTCCCACCGCTTCGCCCTCCGTGGATTTTCGGGAATACTGAACCAGGCAATGGAATCACCGATCCCTTTTTCCGGTTCAAAATTGTTGATGATCAAATCGTCCCGTCCGTCGTTGTCGATATCGGAAGTCAGGAGGCAATGAATTCCCGTGATCGTGGGATCGATCACCCGGGAGGTCCAGGCTCCTTTCTGCGCTTCAACAGAACCGGGATTCTCCAGCCAGAATGGGTGGTCATTGGACAAAGTTCCTGCCCAATCCAGGTCGCCATCACCATCCACATCAATCACCGCACTGTGAATACAGCCTCCGCCCGCTCGGGGAAACCGGTGCAGAACAATCTCATGTTTCCAGTCAGGAGCCATAAAGAGACTGACCCTCCCGCTAAAGCTCGCAATGACATCCAGGTGTTTATCGCCATTTGCATCCAACGCAACCGCGGTATTGCAATGGCCTTGTTCCATCACTATATGCTTTTTCCAAGGCACCTCAGTTTCTGCTTCCAGGAAGGAAACAAAGCCTATTGCAGCGAGGACGATCATCACACATTCGTGATTTCGATATCTAAAGATCAGAGAATTTGTCATAGTTGCTGATAGAAATATCCTTTTTCAACGGTGAACAGACACTATCCGTCCCGGGCCGTAAAACCAAGGAAATATCCCCGGAAAATTGCTGATTACTGATTGCTGATTTTCGGTTTTAAAAATGGGAAATTGACACTCGGAAATTGTAAATGTGTCGGATAGCGAACTGATGGTGTCGATCGTCAGTCACAGGTCACAAAAGACAGGCTCTTTGATCAGAGCCAAAATAAATCTCAGCGGCGACAGTCATGGTTTTTCAATGGGCTGTTAGGGAAGACGCAATTTTGGCGACTGATCCCTGAAATACATGAGCCATTGGCTCATGATTGCATCAGCCAGTGTGGGGTTCTCAGCGGATTTGTAATCCTTGATGGATTTTCCCCAATAAAAGCTGAACCAGCCTTCCGCCAATTCTCCGGACTTCTGAATGAACTCGTCTATCTCGTCCAATCCGCATTTGAGTGGAAACATTTCCTCGATCACTAAGGGTTTGCCGATGTCATAGACCGACAGGGCCTGGATGGCTTTGTCTATTTCACCCTTTTTTGGATAAAAGTGGACGCTGACAAAATCCAGGTGTTGGGCAACTTTCGACGAATAGAAGATGGGTTTCGCGTTCGGCCAAGTCATGGCCCAGGGGATGACTCCGACCGTGATCAAGCGGTCCGGATCTTCATTCCGAATGGCGGCACTCAGTTTCTTCACCCATTGCAGTGCGATCTCTCGCGGTGGACGTCCGTTCTGGTTCAATGTCAGCCTTTGGACAAAGTGCTTGCCGCCCAATTCTCCGGCGAGCCAGCCGTCCGACTCCTTGCCTCCGACGATGGGCTCATTCATCAGATCGTAACAAAATACGGCGGTGCTTGAACGGCATGTCTTGGCTATGGCCCGCCAGAAATTCACTTGAATCTGCCAGCGTTCGACCTCCCCCATCCGGTCGTACCAAGGTGGCACATCCTGCTTGTGATAACAACCCAGCCCGGTGAGGTCTAAATAGAGTTCGGATTGCTCCGCCAACTTCAAAAGTTGGCGCAACCTTGATAAGGCATCGGAGTTGGGTGTGTCTGGCGCGTCCATGAACTTTCCCAGTTGCAGGTGAATTCTGACCACGTTAGCGCCCAGATCCCGGATCTCCTGAAAGTCCTCCCGCACGGTTTCCCACTCGTCTGTCCAATAGTCCTCCAGTAGCCGACCGTTGTCGCCGCTCGCGTCGTGATCGTAATTTACGCCCCACACGCGGAATGGCTGTCCCGATGTGGCGAGGATAAAACCTCGTCCGTCGGCGCTGACGCGTACGGGTTCAAATGCTTCAGGTGAGGCGGTAGACCCGCAGGCCAGAAACCCGATCAAGGAAACGGCCAGGCGGGCTTGGTGAATACAGGTGCCCATTGAAAATAAGGTCATTGTAAGGCCGTGGAGTTCATTTCGAGAGGCAAAGTCCAGAGAATCCTGTTTCAGAGATTGTTTTCTCTCCCTTTCCGGTCCACTGGTTTTTCGGTCAAGTTCCCAATTTTTTCTTCAAATAGCCGCTGGTGAGGTGCTTGAGGATATTCAGGGGTTCACAGCCGGTGTTGCAGGAATCATAGTCGACCGGGCCGATCGCTTTCGCCAATTTGATGGCCGCCTGATTCAATCTCTTGTTGCGTTTTCCTATGCCGATGAGCGCCCCACCCATGGACAGTCGCACCCAGTTCTCTTCAGTTTGAATTCCGTCACGGATGCGTTTAATACAATCCAGAAAAAACTCGTCCGTGAACTCCTTGTTCCGCGTGTTCTTCGCCAACTCGTAAATCAGACCGTATCCGCATCGGCGGCGCAGGTCGTGTTTGCTCTTGATCCATTCCTTGGCGAGATAGAAAGCGAACGGTGCCTTGGGCAGGGTTGCATCACAGGAACTGAACACATGGGAAAGAGAGCCTGGGTCCACTTCCTCCACCTGCTCCTCCGCTTGTTTCCGGGTTATCTTTTTTCGCTCATCGATCAACAGTCCAACAATCTTTGCGTCATGGTTGTCGGTCTTCCAGAGCTGCAGGGCCAGTTCATGGTCACGGCCTACCTGCTTGGCCAGCTTGCGAAGTTGGGTGAGTCCGATGCCGAAACTCTTCAGGCCTCCCGTTTCAGCACCGAGCTTGTTCCAATTCAGGATTCCTCGATCGTTCGTATTCGCCTTCAACAGTGCAATGACCTGAGCTTTTGTCATAGTAATAAAAATACAATTCTGGGCACAATGGGGCAAGATTCAAATGAGAATCGTTTCGGATGAAAAGCGTGCCATTCGAACGGTGCGATATCGTGCAAAGAAGTGGAACCCTGACCCAA
>DUCD01000286.1 GCA_012959985.1 Verrucomicrobiales bacterium
TTCTGGTTGCTGCCGAAATCACAGATCATCCGTTTCACCTGCAGGCGGATGCGTTGTTATGGAGACTGATGGATGACGGACACGATTTCGCATTGACTCCGCAAACGCTCGCCGAATTCATTCATGTTGTGACCGATTCAAGACGAATGCCTCGACCTCTCACTACACCCGATGCGATCGGTCGTGCAGAGCATTGGTGGCATTCCTCGGAAGTTCTACATGTATTTCCTGATGGGCAATCCCTGAATGCTTTCTTCGGTTGGTTAAGGCGCCATCAATTGGGCCGCAAACGTCTTCTCGACACTCTGTTTGCTGCAACCTTAAGAAATGCAGGAATTCGACGCATCATCTCGAACAATACCAGAGATTTTGAGGTGTTAGGATGTTTTGAAGTGATCGAATTCAAATGAATTCGTCATGGTCTGTTTTTATGTTGGGCGGCTTCTTTGAGTTTACGGATATTCTGTTGAAGGACGGTTTCCAGAATGCGTCTTCCTTTTTCGTGGGCGTGTTTTCAAGGCACGCTTCCGAAACCCGATGGCACCGAGGATGAAAACAGCTAACGAAGCTACTTGGTAGCCACTGAAAGTCCCCAGGATCTTGGGCGTGTCGCGCCAGAATTCATGAGTGAAACGAAAGAGACCATAGGCAATTAGATAGAGATGAAAAAGTTGCCCGGCAAAAAATCGTTTACTCCGCAGCGCGAATGCAACCGTCAGCGCAATGATATTGAAACCCAGTTCCAACGGTACTACCGGCCAGCGTGCCTGGCCCTGTGAATCGGTCAACGTATACCAGGCAGGTTCGCAGATCTCTCCCAGGCAGCAGCCATGTTGAAGGCAGCCGATACGCCCAAGGATAATTCCGATCGGAGCGATTAGGGCGAACCAATCGCCAGTCGGCCGTGTATAACCCACAACGTATTTAATTGCTTCAACCGATGCATAGCCGCCCAGTAATGCGCCAAGAATGGACTTGCCGATTAACAAATGGACCAACGCATCGGTTTCGCTAAAATACAACCAACCCTCAGATAACAGGTAGACTAACTTCGCGCCTAGAAAAGCGCCGGCCAATCCTCCCAAATAAACCAGTGTTAATCGCTCGTCGCGGCGAGTCAGACGAATCCAATACATGAGACTGATGACGATTCCGGTTATCATCAGCGCGCCATAGGGAGAAGTGCCCGATTGCGGCAACAGAGAATGAACCTCAGGTGCCATCGGGAAATCCGGAGTAATAACGGCAGAAGGAATCTAATTGTCCGTCGGGTCGAATGACGTGAGTGCAGCACCGGTCGATGCGATCTTGGTCCCAGGTCAGCGCATCCATGAATGGTTTGATCAGGAGGCGAAAGGTGTGAGTCTCGTCCAGCTCAAATTGTTTAAGAAGATCGGCCAGTGGCTCAGATTCACATCCGCATTTCATCAGGTCCTCCAACCGATAGCGGATTCGATTATTAAGGAAGCCTTGAAGATCTTTGAAATTGACGAACTCGCTTATCGAGCGAAGACTGCCCTCGACCTTCATCAGGTAACCTACGGTGGCGCAGTTGGGATCGCCGCACGGCAAAGGCGTAAAATCCCGGAGTTTCAAAATACCTGCGGATTGCTCGACCGCACCGAGAATGACATCGGCAACATTGAGCCGCTTTTTGGCAAGGGAGTCGGCAAGCCCCTCGTCTATCCGACCGCTACCCACCATCGGCTGAAACGTGATGCCGCGAACGTGCGGGAACTGCAGTCCGAACTCAACGGCCTGCCACAAATGTGGCAGGTTTTCCGGGGTGACGGTCATGGCCAGAGTCAGCGGCAGATTAATTGTTTTGCAGGCCTTGACCGCCGCCCGTTTCAACTGCCGCAAGTCGCCGCCCCGCAGAGCCCGATGCCCCGCTTCCTGAAGGCCGTCGAATTGCAGATAAACCTGCATTCTCCCATACTTAAAACTTCGCCCCAGCTCCTCCACGAATCTCTCATCCTGCGCCAGGCGGACGCCGTTGGTGTTCAGCAGAATGTAATCAATCTTCCCGTGCGCGGTGGCCCAATTGAGAATCGTGAAAAATTCGGGATGCAGGGTGGGTTCTCCTCCCGAGAGCTGGAGAATCTCAATGCCTCCCTTACGTTCGATAACACCCTCGATACGTTGCTTGATGTCCTCCACTGGAACCGCATCCACCTGTCCATTGCGGCCCAGCGGCGAACCGGCATAACAGGTCGGGCAGGGGAGATTGCAGGAATGAACTATCTCGATCAGAGCCACGCAGGTAGAGAGGGTTTCGAAGGTAGCGTCGGCAGAAGAGCAGCAGGCGTTTGCTCCCAATACACCCGCGGCGCTTCCGTCTCCGGCACGATGCGCCCAACGCGACGGTTCCTCCGATTCACAGTCGCATTCGGAGTTTTTCGGATTTCCTTTGGAGATCCAGTAAAACCGCGCATCACTGCTGATGCACACCGTTTTCTCTCCATGCTCGGGGCAGGCACGGCTCATGTAGACAGGTGACGCGGCTTCGTCTCCGCGTTTCCAGATTTCCGCGGGACAGGGTAGTTTGCAGATCGGACAGCGGCTGATCGTCTTTTTCAACAAGGTGCGGGTCGGCGTCATGATTTTTTTTAGGAACCCTCTAGAACGCAGAGAGTGAACTGCATCCAAGAATACATAAACCAAGACAGAGGGCGAAGTAGCCAAGGGAAAAGAAAATGCTGCATAACACCTTCGAGCCGGTGGTCTTTCCAATTTGCAGAGCGGTATAGACACCAGCCGCAATGCCGGTGAACGGTACGATCAAAAGTGTCACGATTACGATTCCTCCCTTCCACCCGGCAGCGGCCGCCAGAATATTCAAAATCGGTGGCGCGAGAATGAGTCCAATAATTATCTTAAAGCCCTTCCCGATCACTGGAACGGTGGGTCGATTGTCGGGGTTGTTGGGTTCATTCATCAGCTATCAGTCCAGAGGAGTCAGGATGCGTATCGCTTCCTTGTCGGCAGAGTGTTCTAAGCGGCGGTACAGTGTGTAGATATTGGTTTGGCGTTAGCTCAGAAATTTGGTTCAACTATTGTAGCTAGTCATGTTTACGCTGCAAAAATGCATGATGTTATTTCCGTCAAATTGATCGGAAATGTCGAAATTGGATCGTTTTGGAGGCAGTGATAATTCAATGTCGATCAGTCGTCTCCAAATGATCATAAATCGATTTTCCGTCGAACGTATTAGACAACAATCCATTGTGATCTACGTGGTGCGCTCCATTCGAAATTTCAGGCGAGGTAATGACATTTCTATATTTGAAGATTTTTTTA
>DUCD01000287.1:0-2848 GCA_012959985.1 Verrucomicrobiales bacterium
GACGGGAGTGTGGAAGTGCCATCCATCACCACGGCTATCGCTGCATCCGTCCGTGTTCCAACCCACTGCTGCACAGCGCCGGCCAAGCGAAAGAGTGTCCGACCGCCGCGTGCGGCCGGTTCGATTTTGACGTCCCCGAGGTAGACCACCTTACGGTTCCCTCCTCCGGGCAGGGCCAGACATCTAAGCGCTGCGCCCATGACCCCCAGAATCCTTTCGTCCCTCTCGGCTACGAAGCATATCCCTTCCCCCATTGCTCGGAAGAAACGCGGATAGTCGTCATCGTGGACAATGCGAAAAAACTGCTTGGTGCCAAGAGGATATAGGAATTGTTCTTCGAACCGGCACAAGCTCTGACAAAGCTTCGGGGGAGGTTTCTTCTGCAGTTTATGGATGATCATCCCTTTCTCCCCAGGTGCAGGGCCCGATAAAAGAAGCTGCGGTCACGGGCGTGTAGGTCGTTCGCCTGCGCGGTGAGCCATGTGAATTTGCTTTCCAAGCTCGGGATATCAAGATCCGAGTTGAGTTGACGGATGAATATCAAGCCACCGGGACGCAATGCTTCCCAGGCTAACGCGAGGGTTGCCCGTGCCTCCTTCACTGAGAGCCAATCCAGGATGTTTGACAGCAGGACGAGGTCGAATGAGCCTGACGCCTCTGCCAGCGCTTCAGCCATGGGGCTGCCGGAAGATGTGACCTTTGGCATGTGGTTGGGTTTAGCTTCGGTTAGCCACGGGGACACGCTGTCCTTTGGATAGCATCCCTTGAGCATCTGCCACAGGTATGGATTTCGGTCAGCGGGGATTGCGGCCAGGATGCAGCGCAGACGGCGGGCGAAATGACGAGAGAAGGATTCGACCGGATTCTTCGTTGCCTTTTCGCCAAATAGCCGAACCAAGTTCGGCAGCGCCATGACTGAGTCTAGAGCCTCGTCGAGTCGGCGCCCCAACTTGGTTGAAGGAGCAACCCGGAGTTGCTGCTCGGCCGGATCATGCAGTTGCAGCAACGCTGCCAGCGTTGCTGCATCACTGCTCAAGTCTTTGCGAAGTGCATCGAAGACGCATTCGTAGCGTCCCACATGGTCGGGTCCAATCCGGGCTACAAAAGCCGGCGTTCCCAGTGCATCGATTGGCAGACTGAGCGCCACCCATTCGGATTTCAAGCGTTTTTGTCTTTCTGCGGTGGGCATTGGGGCGTGACCCAACAAGGCTATCCGTGTTGCTGGATTGGTTGTTGCCAACAGGCGAAGCTTGAGTCGTGACAGCGCCAATTGTGCAGGATTGGGATCGACCATATGTAGCCGGGTAACTTTCGGCGAAGTGGCCAGGATAGCCGCGCTACAGCCACCGGATGCAATCATGATCACGTGTGCTTCGCCGGCCAGTTGGTTGACCACCCAGAGGTCAAGCAGGGGATCCTCGCGGACCTGAGCAAAGCCCACGGGTAAAGCCGCGGCTTCCCTGACCCATGACGGGAAGGCGCTGGTCATTTGGTGGAAATCCTGTTAATGAGAAAACTTCCTTTGGGATGAATCATCTCGCTTTTTGGAAAATGATTGTCGAATTCGTCCTGATCCATCCGGATGCCGAGTCCGATATGCCGCAGATTTTTGACACAGTGGGAACGGCGGCCAGCTTCCTTGGCTCGATTGAGAACGGGAAGCAAGAGTCCCGCAAGAATGGCAATGATCGCAATCACAACGAGGAGGTCGATCAAGGTAAACCCATCGGGTTTGCTTCGAATAGACCCACCATTTTTCATTTCGATGAGAAGAAGATAGACGACGAAAAAGAAAACTACCAGAGATTGTTCAGGCGAGACATTTCCAGGTTGGATTCGAGATGGTCATCTAGATCTCTCAGAAAATCCAGGCCGGAAGCGCTTTCCACTTTGTCGATGCTGACCAGGCACTGACGCAGAGATATAGAGCCGGACGGGGACTCATTCACAATGATGGCCATGGCTCTGGGTTTGCCGCGGCGTTCATCCACCAGTATTTTGAAAAATCCATCAGGGATTTCCAGCTTGGATTTCAAATGTTCCCGTTTGCTGTCATAGATCGGTCCGGTTGTGATCCAGATGTTTCCGAATTCACGGGTGTATTGATCGATGGTTTTCATCTCGAGAGATTTCCATAGTCCTCGATTCAGCTTTGGTTCCTGTGGGCAGATATTGCTCATCAGAAAGGTTTGTTTCTGGGCTTCGGGACCATAGCAGATGGAAATGCCGTAATTGGGAGCCAGATGCCCTCGATCAAAACCCGATCGGGTGTACCAGTTGGAGTTCACTTTGGATTGAGTCCGGATATCAATATTGAAGTGGGAGGGGCGTGGATGTTTCTTCGGATTATCGACAGGGAACAGACGGTAGCTTACCCATGCCGGATTCTTTCGGGTTTCATCATAACCCACCACGAATCCATCGTTATTCAATATCCTGATTGAATTCGGGTACGTGGTTCGGGCTGGAAAACCACCATAGGTATAGAATTGGTCGGAGTCGATGGAGTCAGCTTCATTTTGATTTCGAAAAACATTGAGCCGGTTCAGGTGCGTGGCGAGTTGCTTTTTCTGTGGGGGGGTAAGTACGTTTCTCCATATCCAGAACATCACACCAGTCATCACTCCGAAAAGAAGAGCATATCCGATCAGATATCGTTTAAAGGCGGACCCTTTTTTCTTCCGTTTTTTTGCCATGCTTATCGAGCTTGATTGTTCTGAAATTGAGACGTGACGTCAAGTATCACCTTCAGAATCCAGGGGGAAATATCCAGGGAGAGGACAGGTTAACGCCTTGAACTGTAGCGTGCGCTGTCCTCAGCGCATTTCCAGTGAAACCAGCGGTACTT
>DUCD01000287.1:3075-6106 GCA_012959985.1 Verrucomicrobiales bacterium
GTATCAAGTTTGTGAAGAATTCCGAGGTTTAAATCCGAAAACTTGATGCGTAAGAGTATAGCACCCGAATCCTGGGGGAGCCGTGGAATGTGTCTGTTTAAGGTTGAGAGCTTTATGCTTGTCTTGAAACTTCTGGGTTTCTATCCTTCGATCCTCGACGAAAAACCGAATTCCGAATGATTTATCGAATTCTTCCAAACTCATGCAAAAAAAAAAGAGGCGGATAAGGCAAACGAAACTGCTTGCGGCAATCATCCTAATCGTGATCGGGGCTTTCGGATGCTCGGAGAAAACAGGCAATAGCCCGGTTAAATCGACTTCTGAAAGCGCGTCCATTGATCGTTCTGTCATGCCGGCCCCAATGGCTGCTGAGGAGTCCGTCGACTTGCTGCCAAAGTATCCTCAGCCTGAAGACGTGCTGGCTCCTGCCTGGCTGCCCGTCCTGAAAAGAAATCAATTGGAGACAAGGCGGGAATTCGAGGTCTTTAACGACTTCCTGTTTGCTGATTCATCCGTTGAAAGCGGAATCGACTTTGAGCACATCAGCGTGGTTTACGCCTGCAAGATCAACATTGCTTCGCATTACGATCATGCCAACGGAATCGTGGTGGCAGACGTTGATAGCGATGATCTGCTTGATATCTACCTCACAACGCAGATCGGCAAAAACCAGTTGTGGAAAAACCTGGGTGAAGGAAAATTCAGGGATATATCGACTCCGGAAATAGCATTGGCCGATCAAATTGGTGCGTCAGCCACGTTCGCCGATACGGACAATGACGGCGACCCGGACTTATATGTTACTTCTATTCGTGGCGGAAATTTCTTTTTCGAAAACGATGGAAAAGGACAATTCAGTGATCGCACCGCTTCATCGGGGCTCGGATACAACGGGCATTCTTCAAGCGGTGTTTTCTTCGACTACAATCGGGATGGTCTTGTGGACCTGTTCTTGTGCAATGTCGGGGTTTTTACGAAAGACGAAGTCGACTCACTGGGCATTCACATTCCACTTGAGGATGCCTTTGCCGGACATCTGAAACCAGCTCAGCGCAACGAGCGAAGCATCCTTTACAAAAACCTTGGCAATAACCGGTTTTCCGATGTCACCGAAGAAACGGGCCTGATTGACAACAGTTGGTCGGGAGCTGCGAGTCCTCTGGATGTAAACGAAGATGGTTGGCCCGACCTCTATGTTCTCAACATGCAGGGACACGATGAGTATTACCAGAATGTTGAGGGAAAACGATTCGAAAAGAAAAGCAGAGCCGTCTTTCCTAAAACATCCTGGGGAGCCATGGGGATTAAAGTTTTTGATTTCGACAATGATGGGAAAATGGATATCTACATCACGGACATGCATTCGGACATGAGCGCCCCCATTGAACTGGTCGATGAGAAACTCAAATCAAAAATTGTTTGGCCGGAGTCGATGTTGCGCAGTGGGGGCAACAGCATCTATGGTAATTCATTATTTCACAACCAGGGAGGAGGTCAATACGTGGAAATTTCAGATAAGGTTGGCGCTGAAAATTACTGGCCCTGGGGCTTGAGTATCGGCGATTTGAATGCGGATGGTTATGAAGATGCTTTTGTTGCCTCGAGCATGAACTATCCATTTCGCTATTGCGTCAACAAAGTGCTTCTGAACAACAAAGGGGAGAGATTTCTCGAGTGCGAGTTTATATTGGGAGTCGAACCACGGCGGGACGGGCGAACGGCTAATCCGAACTTCACTTTAGACCCGGACGGGGAGGATAAGGAACACCAGTTGGTAAATGCTTTCAACATCAGGAAACCCGTTGAAGTGTGGGGGGCATTGGGCACTCGCAGCTCGGCAATCTTCGATTTGGACAATGATGGTGACCTTGATATTGTAACGAACGAATTTAACGATGGACCGATGGTCCTCATCAGCAACTTGAGCGACAAAAAGGCGATTCATTGGTTGAAAGTGAAGTTGTCGGGGGAGACTTCCAATGCAGATGGACTGGGTGCGTTGGTTCAGGTGCATACCGACAATAGGGTCTATACGAAGGTCAACGACGGTCAATCAGGTTACTTGTCACAGAGTGTGATTCCACTTTATTTCGGATTGGGCGAGGCAACCATGGTTGAGAAAATAGTTGTCAAATGGCCTACTGGCAAAGAACAGACTGTCACTGGACCGATCCAATCCAATCGTTTAATCGACATTGCCGAGGAATAGTCTGAACACATGAGAGTCGCCATCATTTTTATTGCGCTGAGCCGTATAGCATTGGCATTACAGGCTTCATCGACGCCTGAGCTCCGAGAGGGTCGCTATCACGTTTTTCCCGGGCATAGTATTCAGCAAGCATTGGAACTCGCTGCCGCGGATCCCCAACACAAAAACGTCAGAGTCCATGCCGGCACCTATCGGCCCAGCAAAAAAGGCCAGGCGCTTGTTTGGTTCAACGCGAAGCATGAGGGCATTTCCCTTGAGGCCGATGGAGAGGTGATCCTCACCGCGGCCAATCCCGCGATAGCCGATCGGACGGCCGCCAGCTTTCCGGCTGTGGTGAATCATGTTATTTACTTCGGGGATGGGATTACACGAAAAACAGTCCTGCGGGGCTTCAAGATAACCGGTGGAAATAATTTCGTTACGGATGAACCCCACGATGATCCGATCGAACCGAGATTTAATGCGTTCAGAAAAACCGAAGGTGTCTATGGTCATATTTTCTTTTATACCGATGGTGCCGGCATCAAGATTTTCGGCAGATCCTATCCCACGCTGGACCGTCTTGAGGTGTTTGATAACTTCGCGAGTCCTTGTGCCGGGGGGATCTCAATAGAACATCGGGGGTTTATGCGAAGTTCCGTCCTGCTTCAGAATTGTGTTTTTCGAAACAATGGATGTCTTATTACCGGTTCGGCAGTCGACTTGTTGCCAGGGAGTGCTGCTGAAATCCGCAACTCCCTGTTTGTGGGTAATATCTCGAATAAGGGAACCCGTTACACACCGGTCAAAGGAAACATTGATTGGCCCAGCATTCCGAGACTG
>DUCD01000287.1:6121-18898 GCA_012959985.1 Verrucomicrobiales bacterium
CAGCATGGTTCCGGAGCGCTCACGGTTTTTCCCGGCTCCCGTGTCAATGTCGATCGCTGTACCTTCACAGAGAATTTCAATGGCTCTGACGATAAGGGGACGGACAGCGTCTTCAAGAACTCGATATTCTGGATGAATAAAGCAAAAGGGGGTGTTCGTCCCGGCCGTCACTACGAACTCGATATTCTTCAAGCAAAGGGAGTGCGGAATTGCTTCATCAATGGAGCCGTCAACGATCTGCGGAATTCAATTGATCCCAAACGAAATCATCTCAATTGTTCGAATCCTGATTTCGACCCTCTTTACGTCCCCCGCAATGAGGCTTTTTCTCAGGTGGGTTATCGTCCTGTTGAGACATCAATCGCCAATTGAAACCGATTGGTTGGGAGTGATTCGGATTTCACGTCCCGGTTTTTTGATCACGAATGATTCTTCATCTTTCCATGGTAGGCGCACTTTCAAAGTGAACGGGACCGGTCGTTGGGGAAGGACTATCGTTGAACCATGTTGTGCCAGATATCCTGACCCGGCGTGTATTTCATGGAGGGGTCCCCACTTTCCCTCATGACCCAACCGAATGCTTGCTCCGATTCCGAATGGATTCGCTTCCGATGCAAAGACATGAACTCGGATGCCTGAAGGGGAGCTTTGATTCCGATGAACTTGCACGCGTCCTCCGGTTTGCTTGAAAGCAAGGTCCAACTTTCCGTCGTGATCGATGTCTTCCAGTGCGACGGTTTGTTGTTCTCTTGAATTCCGAATACCACTCTCCTCTTGAGAAAGGGCTTTAAAGGTGCCGTCGCCGTTGCCCAGTAGGATTAATCCCTGTCCGGAATCCGAGCGCGGGGAAGAGGGTTCTACAGGGAAGATATTCTGTGCCAGTGCGATATCTGAATTTCCATCGAGATTGAAGTCACCGGATGCGATTCCGAAACCACTTGACCACTGGGCTTCCATCGGAAGTGGGACCGCCTTGAAAGTTTTCCCCTGATTCAGAAATACGGTGGAAGCGGGCCAGCGGGCCAGTCGCTTTTGATAATCAGGATAATGCGCTCCCAAAACATCCTCCACCGTTGCCGTGGCGAAGGAACGATGTGTTGAAAAAGTTTCATGAATAAACGGGAAAAGGGTCTTCAGTTGGGTCAAGTTGGAAATAGGATGATCGGTGCCTGACGAATCCGCATAAGCCTCGATGGTTTCAAGCCGCCCATCCCGGTTCCAGTCGCCGAAGTAAAGCGAGATTTCATCGCTCTCCAGGGACTGATAGGATTGGTTTAAACCGAGATTGGAAACGACCAGATCGATTTTTCCATCATTATTGAAATCGCCCGAATCAATGCTCTGCCACCATCCGGGGTAGGCGTCGAGCCCCCACGGCTGAGTGGCATCGATCCAATGGCCCTCATGATTGAGAAACAAGCGCACCGGACTCCATTCGCAGGCCAGGGCCAGGTCCGGATCTCCATCACCATCCACGTCGGTGAATACGGCACCCTTGACCAGGCCCGTTGATTGGAGTGGACTTGACCAAGCCGGGGAATATATGAACTGGCCGTCCCGGTTAAGGAAAATCCTGGAAGGGGCGGAAAGTGGGTGTTTTCCCGGGGGTGTCTCTCCGCCCGAAAACAAATCGAGATCTCCGTCAGCATCTATATCAGCGAGAGCCATCGGGCCAGTGGATGATTGGGTCGCCTCGTCAATGGCCTTCGGTGGTTTTTGATCCAGTTTCCATTGTTGAAGAGAAATACCGTCCGGCAAATTAGCATCAGGATCTTCCTCAAAGGCTTGATTCCAAACCATGAACAGGGAAGGGGAAGGGTCGGTGTCACTTATGTTTGAAGGGTTCGTGGTTTCTGTTTGCTCCTGATGAATTCGATAAATGCGATTTGCTGAGAGTTGGGCGTGTTTGGATATTGTGTTGTCCGGCCACTCAATCATCACGTCCACCAAAGCCTTGGGCGTAGCCACCGCGAAGGTTCGAATGGGTTGATCGCTCGATAAGTACTTTCCACCGCTGATGATCTCCTGGCTTTGGTCGGGCATTCCATCGCTGGTTACGGTAATCCGGGCTCCGACAGCATGTGTATTGGCACCTTTGGCGACGAGTCGGAATTGGATTCTAGGCGCGGTCGACAGGTTTTCATAGACAGTGGCCAGTGTATTGAAATTATTCAAAACGACATCCAAATCACCATCGTTATCCAGGTCCGCCAATATCATCCCTGTTGTGATTTGTTTGAGATCAAATCCCCATGCTTCGCCGACGTCACTGAAGGTCAAACTTCCGGTATTCCGAAAGGCAAGGTTGGCAGTAATCAATCTTGGAAACATTCGCCGCAATTCAAATATTTGCCGGTCACTCATTCGACCCCGTTCCCGTTGTTTTCTCAGGTATTCGATCACGTCCATGTCTCTTGCTGCCCTTTGAACACCGTTTCCCACCAGGAGGTCCTCATAACCGTCGAGATCCACATCGAGAAACGAGCAGGTCCATGACCAGTCCGATGCATCGATGCCACTGTACTGCGCGATTTCCGAAAAGTGCAGACCGCCCCGATTCAATTGGAATGTATTGGAGCTGTATTGGGGTCGGTCTTTTGGATCATTCGCGTCGGAGCTTCGCGGGATGGGTTCGCGCATGAACCTCATCCGTTCCTCCAAATCACGGCTGAGCATATCCAGAACGAAGAAATCGTCCAGTCCATCGCGGTTGATATCTGAGAAATCCACCGCCATGGAAAATTTACTGGTTCTGCGTAAGCTCAATGCATCCATGGCCTGGAATCGGTTTTGCCCGATATTGATCCAAACCCGGTCAGGCGTTTCAAAGTCATTACAGACGTAAAGGTCAGGGAGTCCGTCTCGATTCATATCCCGAAACATGGCGGTGAGTCCCCAATCAAAGGGCGCTTCACGAAGGGGGGTTCCGGATGAATCGAGAAACGATCCGTCCAGAAACCGAACACGCTTCCAACCATTGCCCTGATCGTTCAAATAGAAGGCATCCAATTCACCGAGCTCCTGAATGTGTCCGTCGGGTCCAACATGAAACCGATGGCGCAATTCCGGGGTATCAGTTGATTTCCCGTCGAGAGTGGCGATCACCTGTCGATTGTCGACACGCTTGAATGTGACTCGGGCGTTGGGGATATCCATTAATCCACTGGTCCGGTAATTGGCGATATACAAATCCAGAAAACCATCGGCGTTGACATCCGCCAGCGCCGAGGTCATTCCACCTTTACCTTGATTCAATATTTCAGGACTCGGTTGAAAACGACCCATGCCATCATTCACAAAAACGTGTGTTCCCTGCCCAAGCGTATTGACCAGAAGATCCAGGTCCTGATCGCCATCAATGTCTGCCAGTGTGGCTCCGGTGGAGGTCAGACGGGAGCATTCCACCTGGGCTTCGCGAGTGATGTCCCGGAATTTCAAACCGCCAAGGTTCTTGTAGAGAGCATTGGAACCTTCAGAGCGGCAAAAATAGAGATCGCATAATCCATCACCATCAATGTCCCCAGCGGCGAGCCCGGAACCGTTTAGCAATATCTGATTTTTCAGGTGACGGTACTCGGGCACCGTATTGACGAACCGCATCTGGGTTAATTGGGGTGGCAATGATTTAAATCCGGCTTGATTCCCGGCGAAAGCGGGGGTGGATAAGAATTGCAGTCCGTCAGCCTTTTTCCAATGGGAATCGGAGTGAAGCCGTTGAAACGGCAGCAGGCACAGCAGCAGCAAGAGAATACAGATTCGACTGAATGTGAACCGGAAGGTCAAATTCATGGGGTAAAGATAAATGGGTTGCAATGACAGTTCAAACCCAATGTACCCTGATTTACTTGGTAGGGCTTGCTGTCCCAGCGAGCCGCATGAATTGGACCCATCGATTTTGCGGCGCGCTGGGGACAGCGTGGGGTCTGGAGCCCACTGCCATTCGGTTAAACATTTTCCGAAGGTGTTTTAATACCGTCATCCCTGAAGCTGGCCGCGTCGAGGCCGGAATATGGAAGAAATGAATGCCGATTTCAATGATCCGGGGTCGACGCCCCCAGCTTCAGGGGTGTCTGAATTCCTTAACCGAATGGCAGTGGGGCTCCGATGTCCTCAGCGAACCTCAATCAACCCCATGGCGCAGTTGATACATCGGGCCTGCCCGAGCCGTATCATTGACTCCTGAATCTCTTGTTTTAGAATGCTGACGGATTTGTAGAAAAATGGATAAGCGAAAAAAGAGACACCGAGAATCACCCAAGCCGCCGGGACGGGAAAACTCCACTTCCGGTCGATCAAGACGCAAGACTTGGGTTTTTCGATTTTCGGCCCTAATCCTGGTGCCGGTCCTTGTTCTTTTGCTATGTGAGATTCTGTTACGTCTGGGCCATTATGGACTGGAGACTTCCTACTTTACGAAATCGATGATCCAGGGACAGTCGGTTCTGGTGCCCAATGAAGATTTCAGTCGGAGGTTTTTTCCGAAAGAACTGGCGAGAAGCCCTAATCCTCAAGTCATCACAGCTCAAAAACCCAAGGGGACGATTCGCCTCTTTGTTTTCGGGGAATCCGCTGCGTTAGGGGATCCCAAGCCGAGCGCCGGATTCTGGCGTTATCTCGAAACACTTCTTGAAAATCGGCATCCCGATCAACAGTTCGAAGTCGTGTGCGTCGCCATGACAGCGATTAACTCCCATGTCATTCTGCCTATTGCCCGCGAGTGCGCCCAGTTGAATGGTGATCTGTGGATCCTTTACATGGGCAATAATGAAATGGCGGGGCCTTTCGGAGCATCGACCGTGTTCGGGTCCAAAACACCCCCACTCTTCGTCATTCGTGGATTCCTTTCTCTGATGAAACTGAGGACCTTTCAGTGGGTTCGTGAAGGTGTCAACCGGTTCACTTCAAAAGAAAATGAGCCCGTCAAATGGGAGGGATTGAAAATGTTTGAGCAGAATACCTTGCCGCCCGATCATCCCGGACGCGAAATTGTCTACCGGCATTTCACGTCGAATTTGGCTGGAATATTACAAGTGGCAAAGGAGAATGGCATAGCCGTCCTGGCCGGTGAGGTCGTTTCCAATCTGATTCACTGTGGGCCTTTTGCTTCCTTGAATTCCATTTCTCTTTCACCTCAACAACAAGAGGAATTCCAGAAACGGTTCAAAATCGGTGTCGAACTTCAGGAAAAGGAGCAATTCTCCCAAGCTGTGACTGCCTATCATCACGCAGCCAAAATCGACGATGCCTTCGCGGAATTGCAGTTTCGGTTGGGGCAATGCCAACTCGAGATGGGGCAGGCCGAAGAAGCATTGACCCATTTCAGATGGGCACGAGATCGGGATGGCTTGCCGTTCAGAGCGGATCAATCCATTAACCAAGCCCTTGAATCAGAGGTGAAATTGGTTGGGAGTGACCGCATTCGGTATGTGGATACCTATTCTGTTCTGAAGATAGCCTGTCGGGACCAGATTCCCGGTAACGACATCTTTTTTGATCAAGTGCATTTTAATTTTGAAGGCAACTACAGATTGGCTTTGGGTTTTGCAGAAAAAGTGGAAGAATTACTCTTTGCACAAATCGATCTTGAAAAGTTGTCCCCGTGGTCTAATCGCAAATCCTGTGATAAAGCCTTGGCACTGACCGCCTGGAACCAGCGCGAAGCCTTCGTTTCCATGATGCGCCGTATGGAAGTGCCCCCATTCAATACCCGGACCCATCACTCCGTGCATCAAGCGCTCCTTGCCCAGCAGTTGGCAGGCGTGGAAAATGAAATTCGGCCGGATTTAATTTTTCCCGCCAGAGACTTATATGAACGGGCGATTCAGGGCAATCCGGACGATTTCCGACTCCGGGAAAACTACGCCGAGTTTCTGGAGATTACCGGCGATCAGGAGGAATGCCTTGCACAATGGAGCGAGATTCACCGAAGTCTGCCCACTCATTTCGGCCCCTTCTACCACATGGGACTTTTAGAAAGAAAATTGGGAAAACTGGATGAAGCCATGAAACACCTTGAAACGGCCTTCAAATATCGTCCGGAATCTCTGGAGATCCGACTGGAAATCGGCCAATGCCTTTCTCAATTAGGACAAAATGTCGAGGCTCAGGCTCATTTTGAAAAAATGTCACAGCATTGGCCCGATCACGCCGGAATCCAATACCAATGGGCACGGACCCTCGCCAAACTGAACCGGAGAGATGAAGCCTTGGAAAAACTCCGTAAAACCGTCGAATTGCAACCCCAATTTTGGCAGGCACGTTATTTGTTGGGTGTGGAACTGGTGGCCGACGGTCACATTAAGGAAGCCGCACAGGAATTCCACCAAGTCACGCGGATACAGCCGGAATATACTTTGGCCCATTATAATTTAGGTATTGCCTTTGCCCGTCTGGGGGACATGGAAAGAGCCATTCTCGAATTTGAAGAAGTGATGGTTCTCGACCCTACCAACCAGGAAGTCCTCCAAAAACTGGATCTGGCACGGGATTTACTGGAAAAAGCTCGAGAATCAGCCGCTTTCCCTGAAAATCAACATCCATGATGGCAAGGGTGCAATCTCACCCCTGACCTAATGTCACTGACTTAAGGCATTTACGGAAAACCTAAAACAGGAGATTCTAAAATGAATGGATCGGCGTCGATTCACCTAAAGGTTGGAGTTCACGCTTCAGCGTGTTTTTCAAATCAGTTCCAGGCACGCTGAAGCGTGAACTCCAACGGATACACTGGTTTCAGCTTAAGTCAGTGACGAATGGCTCTAAGTTAAGGATGTTGATCGATGGGATTTCTGGGCAATTGGGTCTGGGATTGACATGACCGGAACGATGTAAAATCCGGCCTCACCGCGGCCAGCTTCAAGTTTGAAAAGGTCCTGGACATGATTTTGTTCCTGAAGCCGGGGGCGTCGACCCCGGACAATGGAAACCCAATCAGGACGGAACAAAATACCTTAACTTAGTGCCATTCAAGTCAGTGACATTGACTTCTGACCTCATCACAACGTCGGCTGGCTAAGCATAATAGAGAACAGAAACAGGATATTGAGACCGGTTCCTTACATAAATACAGAAAACACTAAATTTATAGCATGGGTTATCCTTTCGGCAGACCGGGCAGCAAATACTGTAGATCCTCTCTATTAGTCGCCCCTTTTTGTCAAAAAATCAGCCATATCGGGGAAGGACCCAGAAACAACCAAAATCTTGGATTTCAGGAGAAAAACAATTGACTGGATGCTGGGAAACAACCATAATCTTCACTCTATATCCCAATTTCACTATAAAACAACAACAGTCAAACTAACCCTAAAAAAACCATGCTAAGGAATAATCCAAGTTTAAGAGCTAGTATGCGCCGGACGTCATTTATGACGTTCGTGGCGGCCGCGCTTGTCAGCGGTCAGGCATTGCTGTTCGGCGGAGAGGCGACTTTCGATTTTGATCGTCTCACCGAAGGACTCCAAATATACACAAACATAGATCCTGCGCCTGAGCGCTTTGGTTCTACAGATGGTAATCCTGGTGGCTATTTGGCTATTACGGATGCGGCTGGTGGGCAAACGACCAAAATCATCTTCCCTGATTTTGATGACGGACTGATCGTCAAGGCCTTCGAATTCTCGATGGATGTCCGTATTGGTAACGGAACATCGGCCCGGCCGGCCGATGGTTTCTCCATCAACTTTGCCCGAACAGGCGATGCTGCGTTCTCAGAGGATACATCCGGGTTTTCGGGAGCTACCGAGGATCTTCCCGAAGCGGGAACCCGTTCGGGTCTCGCGATCGGATTCGATGCTTGGACAGGCAATACTCTGCCTGACCAGGGTGATCTCGAAGGTATCATTGTTCGTCTCGATGATGTGACCATTGCGAGCTTCCCTATGCCTACCCGGAACGGTGCAGCGGACGATGCCACTAGTACCCAGACTGGACCACGAGGTGCCACTGAGGAAACGCAGGGAACAATCGATACTCTTTCATGGGTAAAGGTGAGCGCCAAGCTCGACGAACTTGGAAAACTGACCGTTGTTTGGAAAGGTGAGACATTACTGGACGAAATTCAAACTGAATTCTTTCCGGGCCCGGGTCGCCTGATTCTGGCCGGCCGCACAGGTGGAGCCAACCAGATTACTCACGTTGACAATATCGTCATCAAGACGATTGGAGCCGATGAGGCCCTTTTCACAGGGATGAGCGTTCGTGCGAACGGTATAACTGCCGAGATCACCGATTCTCCCAGTGCAACCGTGGTGACCGATTCCATCAAACTGTCCATCGATGGCACTCAAGTGCCCGATGCCTCTGTGACCGTTTCCAAGCAGGGTTCCTTCGGGAACGTTGTGGATTACAGCACTTTGCCTGACTTTTTTGCATCAGGATCCGAGCATGTCGCCAATATTGAGTTCACTGATTCAAACGGTGTCACCCAGTCGATCGAACGGCCATTCACCGTACCGAACTACACAACTGTGAGTCCTTCATTTGCCACGGATGGCGTCGATACCAGTATGCCCGGCTTCCGCGTATTCACTACGGTTACTGCTGCTGCTGCTCCGAACACTATAGTTTGGACTGAACAAGCACTTCGTGGGGATCAAGGTGCCAACGTGGGTGATCCTACCGCGGGTCCTGACTTGAATCGTGATGGACTCCCTGATGTCATTCCTGCCTCCAGCAATGGGATTATTGATGAAAGCGTCATTAACTATGATGCGACCGGTGTTGGCGGAGTTGGAGATTTCCAGGATCCTGATTTCATCGATTTCATTCTGACTGAAGGAACACATCCCGGTATCGCAACCGGAGCTACCGACAACTCGCAGTCTGAAATTGTTACTTATATTGATTTCCCGGCTAGAGATATTTACACCATGGGTGTGACCAGTGATGACGGATTTAAGGTCTCTATCGCCGGTAGCAACCGTGACGTGCTCGGTCAAGTCCTCGGCTTCTTTAATGGTGGCCGTGGCGCCAGCCCGACAATCTTCAGTTTCCTGATTGAGGAACCTGGCATCTATCCCGTGCGCCTCTTGTGGTACAACGGTGGTGGCGGTGCCAATGTTGAGTGGTACAGTGTTACTAATGATGGCACCAAAGTGCTGATCAACGATCGAGCCACTGATGGTGCCCTGTCTGCTTATTCAACACGAAGTGGTGGTGACCCTGCCCGTGTTACTGAAGCCGATGGCCTTAACCAACTGCTCGGTGGCGGTGATATTCGACCTGACCTAGGCTTTGATGTTGTGCTTCAGGACGGATCCACCAACGTCGATGCCGCTTCGGTTTCCCTGTTGGTCAACGGATCTGATGAAGGTGTTTCGATCAGCAAGAGCGGCGGAACGACATCCGTCAGTTTTACTCCGACTAAATCATTCCCAAGTGAAAGTGAAGTCACAATCGATTTCTCATGGGCGGACGATACCGGAAGCGGTGCGACGACAAGCCTCAGCGCTAACGTTGTTGCTTTCCCTGCCATTGTAAGCTTCCGTACCGATATTGGGACCGGTGGTGAGCCAGGATTTAACTGGCGCGTCCATCAACAGGAAGCCGGTCGTGGAAATACCACTAATGAGGCAGAAGCCCAATTGGCTGGTGATGCTGAAAACGTAGCGGATATCTTTTTCGCAGATGATCCCGATAATGCCACCTTCTATATCGCTGATTGGATCAACTTCGATCAGGATGCGGGCAATCAAGGCAACTTCCAGTTCGGTGCCGGTGATGTCAATCTGCAGGTAGCTGACCTATTGATTCCCGGGATTCCCGGTTTAACCGCAAGCACGGATAACATCGCTGCTGAAGTAACAACCTTCCTCGAATTCCCCAACACAGGTGTATTCCAGATGGTCGTCAATAGTGATGACGGTTTCCGCGTCACGATTGCTACCGATGAAACTACCGAAGATGGCACTGAGGAAAACCTGACTGAGTTTCTGGCTCAGGAGTTAGGCGTCTTCAATGGCGGGCGGGGTGCTTCCGATACCGCGTTCTTCCTGTCTATCGAAGAACCGGGTGTTTATCCCTTCCGACTACTTTGGTATGAAGGTGGCGGTGGCGCAAACGTCGAGTGGTTCACTGTGAACGACGACGGTAGTCGCGCATTGGTGAACGGTACCCAGGCGGGAGCCATCAAAGCATATCGCACTCGGAGCGGTACCCCAACCGACTTCGTGCGTCCCGACCAGGACGTTTCGCTTCCAAATAATCCCGTTTTCGGTTCCTCGGATAACTTCCCTGGTGGTGAACATCCAGGGCTCGCGATCGATAACGATATCTCCACCAAATACCTGAACTTTGACGCAGGTGTGGCTGATGGCGCATTACCGACCGGTATCACTGTTCAGACCGGTGGCAGTATTGTCACGGGTCTGACCTTGACATCCGCAAACGATTCACCAAATCGCGACCCGGCCACCTACCAGGTGTCAGGTTCCAACGACCGAGGGGGTTCATTCACCTTGATCGCTGAAGGTGATGTTCCTCCATTTGGTGACGCCCGGGCTTTTGCCGTGGTTGTCGTATTCGAAAACGATGTAGCTTACGACACATACGAGGTAATCTTCCCGACAACGGTGGGAGATGGCCAGAACAGTATGCAGATCGCTGAAATATCTCTGGACGGAGTGGCAGCTGATGTAACCGTGGATACAGATGTAACCTCAGGTGGCGCGATTTCCGCCTCTGCGGAAGCCACTGACAGTCCTGGTGCAGAAGGTCCTGAAAATGCGATCGACAATAATTCGGCTACTAAGTTCCTGGACTTTGCTGCGGGTGTTGACAATGGCGAACAGGTTACCGGACTGACCATCATTCCGGGTGCTGACCTCTTCACCGGTGAAAACGGTAGCGTTGTAACCGGAATCAGTTTCACCTCTGCGAACGACTCTCCGAATCGTGACCCAGCGAGCTATCAGTTGTTGGGTTCGAATGATGAAGGATCCACCTATGAGTTGATTGCAGAAGGAGACCTCGCCGCGTTCGGCGACCGTTTTGAGACTCAAACGGTTAGTTTCAGCAACGACCTGGGCTACTTACAGTATCAATTGCTGTTCCCGACCACGGCTGGACCCGACCAGAACAGCATGCAGATTGCTGAAGTCGGACTACTTGGGGATTTCACTCCTGTGGAAAAACTGGGTGCCGCAACCGTCCTTGGCGGTGGTTTAGTCGCAGCTGATGGTGGTTTGACCCGGGTTGCCTGGAATGGTCCTGGTGTGACTTTGGATTTTTACCCGGAAGACTTCCGTGGTAAACATCGATTGGATAAGATCACACTTGAGTCCCGAACAGACTCTCAGGGCAATTTTGCCACCTACTTCGAAACACCTAATTCCGGGGACATTAATGTCGCTCCTGAGGGTGATTTCTTCGGTGACTATGCTGTCATTCTGTATGGTTTCCTCCATCCTGCCGAAACCGGAACCTATCGTTTCGCGTTGGCTGCGGATGATTATGCTGCATTGTATCTGAGCACGGATGAAGATCCGGCGAATACAGTCCTGATCGCATCAGAGCCGGAATGGAATCCGGTCCGCAGCTTCGGTAGCACCGATCGACGACCCAATGGAGAAAACCTTTCCGCAGGAGTCGAGCTGGAAGCCGGTCAGAAGTACTATGTCGAAGCCATCATGAAAGAAGCCGGCGGCGGAGACAACATTGCCGTAGCATGGAAAGGTCCAGGCGATGACAGCGCATTTGCTGATGGAGATCTCCCGATTGGTGGTGAGTTCCTCTCCGGATTCTTGCCCCCTGTTCCCGGCACCGTATATGTCGAAGCGGAAGACTTTGACTTCGATGGCGGTATGTGGATTGCCGGTGGTGACACTGGCTTGAACGGACCCTACGTCGGTAACGCCTACGACGGAAAAGGTGGAATTCAGGGAGTTGACTTCGACGGTGCCGGTTCGACTCGTGCCTACCGAATCACCGAAGATCCTGCACCTTCCATCGACAAGCTCAGTGGGCCGGACGACGTTCGAAATGCCCGTGACGGTTTCATTGTTGAATCCAACTGGATCATGGGATGGAATGATGCAGGGGATTGGACCAATTACACTCGGGACTTCTCGCATGGTAGTTACTGGGTCAGCGGAGACTTCTCCTCTGGAGGAGCAGATATCTCCGTTCAATTGGACTTGGTAACTGAAGGCGCCGGAACCGACGCCCAGACACTGGGAAAACTGGGTGAGTTCAACGGAGCCGCCACCGGTAACTGGGACGTGTTCGCACCGATCCAACTGGCAGACGACAGCGGAAATCCTGCCGTGATCAGCCTGGGTGGGGTGCAGACCCTTCGTCTCACCACCTTGCCGGGCAACATGGACGTGAACTTCCTGAAGTTTACTCCGAAACAAGCTCTCTATATCGAAGCGGAAGATTTCGACTTCGATGGGGGTAGCTGGATTGCTGGCGGAACCGGTTTCGACGGTCCTTACCCCGGTAACGCCTACAACGGCTTGGGTGGTACTCAGGGTATCGACTTCGATGGTGCCGGTTCAACCCGTGCTTATCGCACGACAGGTGATCCCGGGCCTTCCATCGATAAAGAGAGCGCTCCTGGAGATGTTCGTAATGTCCGCGATGGCTTCGAACTGGAATCCAATTGGATTCTGGGTTGGAACGATCCAGGTGACTGGACCAACTACACCCGTGACTTCCCTGAAGATAACTACGAGGTGGTTGGAATGTTCTCCTCCGGAGGCTCGGATATCTCCGCCCAACTGGACATCGTCGTCGATGGTGCCGGAACGGATAGTCAGACTCTGGAGAAACTGGGTG
>DUCD01000287.1:18983-19762 GCA_012959985.1 Verrucomicrobiales bacterium
CCTGCGGTTGTCAGTTTGGCTGGAGTGCAGACCCTGCGTGTCACAACCTTGCCGGGTAACATGGATTGGAACTTCATCAAGTTCTTCCCAAGTGTTGGCGGTGGCGGTGGTGCAGAACCTGGAGAATCGATCAGCATCAGCACCGATGCCGACGGCAATGTTGTCGTCACCTGGACGGGCTTACTGCAATCTGCTACTGATGTAACGGGTCCCTGGACCGATGTCAGTGATGACAGTGCGAGTCCTTTGACTCTGACACCTGATCAGGCCAGATTGTTCGGACGAGCTGTTGCTCCTTGATTACTCAACTAGTTTAAGAAGTCTTAAACTCCAATTCAAAGGTCGAAGCATGCCGCTTCGACCTTTTTTTGTGTACGGATAAAAGGCCGGCGAACGGTGCAAAAGACGCGAAAATTCACGAATTGTTTGTGAAAAGAAGAATGTAGGCCGTTGTCGAGGCAACAATCCGGCCTCTGCGCCCAGTGGGTGCGATTAAGAAGTGCGGGGAATGATTTTCTGTAGCGTCGGCTGTCCTCAGCCGAAAATACCGCTGGTTTCACTGGAAATGCGCTGAGGACAGCGCACGCTACAACTTGCCCGTATCCCCCACTTTTAATCGCACCCGTGCCCAGTGGTTAGATAATTGAAAGAAGAGGTGGATGCTTTCAGCCTCGCCAACTGGGTTTAGACTGAAATGTGATAATTGATTTCACCCCAATGTCAGAAATATACTGATCGGCATCAAGTTTTCGGAAAATCCCAGGGGCTGAAATTGTCGG
>DUCD01000288.1:0-1207 GCA_012959985.1 Verrucomicrobiales bacterium
ATCGGACAAAAAATTCCAGTTTTTATGTGGATGGACTTTATCCGGTGTACAGGGGACAGCGTGCCCCGCTAGGTCCGCTGCTCCTCAAGGTGGCGGTTCAGATGGTCAACCAGTTTGGCTGGGGATTTCAAGCCGATCACCCTACCATTGACGGTGATCAGATTTCCTTTCCGAAGCTTAGACAGTAATCTTGAGAATGTTTCACTTACCGTTCCCAACTCAGCCGCCAACACTCTTTTTGGTATGGTTAAGTGAATTTGTATCGGCAGTTCACTTTCCGGATCAGGACAGTGTTTAATCAACCAGTTGCAGAATCGAGTCTCCACATCCTGCAAGGTTAAATCGTCGATTTGATGCGACACCACCCGACAATGAGCGCACATTGAGCTAAGTACTCTGAGAACCAGGTCCGGACGATTCTGCAGCACGCTGATGAACTCCGATTTCTTCACCATAAGGACAGTTGATTCCTCTTCCGCCCGCGCGTGAGCCGGACAAACCGTGCTCGATGCCAGGGTCGCCACGCCCAGGGATTCACCGGCCCGAAAAATATGTATCACCTGTTCCTTGCCGTTCAAATTAACGCGGTGCAGGTTTATAGCCCCATTCCGGATGATGAACAAACCATGTGAATCATCACCTTCATGAAACAGATAGGAACCACGCCTCAAGGATTTCAACACACAGAAATCGACAATCCGGTTCAGATCATCCAGAGAGACATCCCGAAACATCTCGCTCGCCTGCAATGTGTTCAAAGCGATGGCCGAGGCTGAATTGGAGTAATTCACAGCCACAGATTCACTAACCCTATTATGAGGATTCCTCTTTGTCTGCCTGAGAGTTATCATGATATACCGAGTTTTGACCCAGCATAACATGCGGGAAAAGAACAATAATTGCCAAAGATCCACTTTTTATTGCCGTCCTCCGCATCAGGCATCGATTCAGACAGAGCCCTGAAACAAACCGATTCAACTCCCGGTCAGGCTGATCCTATTCGCCCGGCTTATCACCAGGATAAACCTTGATGAAATGGTTCCTGAGTTTCATGGCGTATGAGGTCTCACCCACCGTTATGGTAAGATCCTTGTCCGCCTGCTTCGGCATATGACAATCAATGCAGTTCTCTGAAATGGCGCTGCCAATTTCCCGCTCCTTTGGACATTGATGCGTCTGGTGGCATTCCAGGCAACGGCTGGAAAAA
>DUCD01000288.1:1217-2615 GCA_012959985.1 Verrucomicrobiales bacterium
TCCCTCTCTCAACCTCATGCGGTTTATGACAGGAACTGCAGGTCATTTCCGGGCTTTGCTTAAAACATTCACTCTGTTTGAGAAGATAGATGTTATTGCTGTGCACCCCCGCCTGCTCCAGTTCTTTCTCGTCAAAATGAATAAATTGATCCAGGTCATCACCCGGTTTATAGAGGAAGGAAGGAGCCTGAAGATGACCTATCCCCGAATGGCACAAGCCACAGACCTGAATCTGACGATCCCGACTTAAAGAAGCGGGATTCACCATGAGTTTTTTAAAATCCACATCCGGCTTGGGATTTCTGTAGAAATCCACATGCTTTGTACCGGGTCCGTGGCATTTTTCACAACTGAGCTTTAACATCAGGCTTTCGGGATTGTGCTGAACAGATCGGAAATCCTTGTTGTAGCCACCGAAGTCCGGGGCGGGTTCGCTGTAGGTGGCGTGACATTCCAGACAGCGGTTGGAGATGAATTGGCGTATCACATGCGGCTTTACACCGGGATTCAAAGTCCATTTATCAGCTGGGACCAGGTAATGCGCTTGCGCCCGAACCAGTCTGTTGCCCTCCCAACTTCCATAACTCTGCCCAAACCGGCCTGAACCGAAAACAACGTCCAGCGACTGGGAAAACGGTTTGTAATCTTCAGATCGGACATGTTGAATGATCTTCCCATTTTCTTTTCGCATTTCAATCCGATAGACGGGATTGACTTGTAGAAAACGTTTTGAACCTGTGAAATACCCCTTCAGCAATCCATCACCCGGAGCTGAAGTCGTATGATAGTGCGCCGTCTTGATGTAGGACTCGTAATGATCGGAATGACACTCGCGGCACGCGGCGCTGCCGACAAAGGGGTTCGACACCGGGGATGGAACCGGAGTCGTCTTGATCGGTTCCTTAAGACCGGATGGATCGGATGAACGCGGTAGAATTTGGAACAGTTTGAACCCTGCCAGAAAAACCAGCACAACAAGAAGGAAAAACCCGATATACCGGGACGCGTCGAATGGATCGAATTTCATAACGTCCGAACGAACGGTCTCGCTCCGTTCGGCAAGTGCTCATTTCAGATTGACATTAAAATGCCGGGACTATACCTGATTCAAGATCTCCAGAGGTGGTGCTTGTCGAGTATATTCCGGGAATAGGCCTTCCTTAATGCTGTTGTATCCGAAGACCTGCCGGAGTGTTTCAGCAAACACATTCCGGAAATCGGTATGCACCGGAAGATCGCGTTTTCGATAGAGCTGCGGGTCTTCCAGTCCGGTCCATTTGCCGTAAACCTGTCCGCCTCGAACCATTCCCCCGATGGCCAGCATAAAGCCTCCGTGCCCGTGATCTGTCCCCTGATTCCCATTCTCTTTCACGGTGCGCCCGAATTCGCTCATGACCA
>DUCD01000288.1:2693-11159 GCA_012959985.1 Verrucomicrobiales bacterium
AGATCAGCCAGCTTGCCGCCCAGCGCGCCATCCACCGGACCTTCATCCGTATGATGATCCCAACCGCGGTAATCCACCGCAGTGACTTCCAGGCCCTGATCGGCCTTGATGACCTTGGCCGTTTTTTTCAATGTGTTTCCGAACGGACTTTGAGGGTATTTCACTGTTTGAGAATCTGCAGAGGCAATGATTCTGTTCAGTTGACGAAGCTGTTCGATTGTCCTGGTGCCGGACTGTTGTATCGTGAACCGGGTCTGCCGCGCTTTGTCAAGGTCTTGACGCTGTTTCATCGCTGAAAAGATGGCCGTTAATGCGCTCGCCGCGGGCTGCCGCGCTTTGTCAAGGTCTTGACGCTGTTTCATCCCGGGCATTTCCCGATACAGATTCTGAAACACCTTCATCGCGCTTTCTGAGGAACTGGCGGGGGCCGCCAACACAGGATAATTCCCGCGCAATGATCGAGGCAGTAGTGGTTGCAGAACAATCGACCGGAGGGGCGAATCGTGCGCTGTTTGGGTAGAAGAAAGATACCGGGCCAGCCAACCGGTTGTAACATTGGCCATTCCGGGCGCGCCGCGTTCCATGTAGTCCTGCGCTGAAAAATGACTGCGGGTCTCATGGTTCGAGCCCACACAGACAATCGGCGCGCACATTCCCTTTCGATACAATTGATTGATTCCTTCAAGATTAGGATTCAGTCCGAACGTTTCATCCAGGGGGATGACTTTATGATCATCTTTGGCGTCCGGACCCGGGATCGCAATGGACGGACGGACGGCATGATAGAGTTTTTCCTTATAGGGAATGATGGTATTCAACGCGTCTGCCCCGCCGCGTAGATACACGACAACCAAGGTGGGTTTCCGAGGACTGGCGGCACGGCCTGTTTCGGCAAGAAGGGTGCCCGGATTTGTGGTGTTCAAGGCGGCGGCACCCAACATCAGGGCACCGGATTGACCGATAAACTTTCTGCGAGAAATCTCCATATAAAGGGCCTTTGTAATTGAGTTCATGAATTCAAAGAATATCTATTGCTGTTGAAATTCGGGAGATCCCAGAGCCAGACGCGCCATTCCCCGAATGTCCCTCGCCTGCTCAAGGAATGCGGACGACCGTTCGCCGGAAGAGCCGGGAAGGAATTGATCCGCCACTTTCTCAGCCAATTCCCGATGGGGCAACTGCTGCCAGGAAGCGAACTGCGGGGACGAAAAAGAAACAGGCGAATTCTTCCCCCGTTTGCCGAGTTTCCCCTGAGTAAGCCGAATGGCATACTCCCACCGCAACGCCAACACGCCTGGATCCAGCCAGGCTTCAGCCTGATCGGAGTAACCGGTCGGCACATCGCATTGGTAGATGCCCTGCCCCATTTGTGTAATGGCTCTTGACAGAAGCTCCGGATTATTGATTCCTGCTCCACTTGAACGAAGCGAGCTGACCACAAACTCAAAGGGAGTCTTGAACTTCACTTTGAAATTCGCCGGATCCATGAACTCAGCGCTGAAAATAATGGATCGGTAAACCTTGCGTAAATCGCCCTTTGTTTTCAGGAACACCAGCGCCACCTGGTTCACCAACCGGGGCGATGGATTGTCATTCACGAGGTATCGACAAAGCTTGGTGGATATGAATTTCGCCGTTCCCTCATGACCCGCCAGGTGACGAATCGCATTTTCACCATCGGCCACGCCTTCCAACCCGGTGAACGTCTTCCCGACAACAGTGACTGGATTCATGTCATGATTCCTTTTATTGAAGAAAAAACCATACGTGGGTGAATCCCCCTTTCTTCCCCGTTGCCGACCGGAGGTCCAACCGGTCAATACCCGCGCCAGCTCAATGACATCTTTCTGGCTGTAGGCATTGTCCACCCCCAGTGTGTGCAGTTCCATGATTTCCCGAGCGTAATTTTCGTTCAATCCATCCTTTTTTGAAACCCGGTTATCGAGATAGGCAAGCATTGCAGGATGCTTTGCGGAAGCCATTAGCAGGTCTTCAAATCTCCCGAATGAATGCTTTCTCAAAACATTCTCTTCATAGTGATTACAATCGATCTTAACCTTTTTCTGATAAACATTGAGATGGTTGCGCCAGAACTCGACCATAACTTCCTGGAATTGGCGATTGCTTTCAACGGCTCGCACCAATACCGAATGCGTTAACTCCTTCCCCAATTTGGCGCGGAGACGGTTGTTCTGCTTGTTGAATTCCCGTCGCTCTTCCAGACTGAGGTCTTTTATCGACTTGCCGTTTATAGCGGACTGTCTTCTAAGAGTATAGTCCCGGTAGATGTCTTCCATGCTCATCGACATGGATGGGAATTCACTGGACAATCGACGTTCAAGTCGGTTGTCCTCAATTATATCCGGATAGAGTTGCTGTTCAGCCCAATTATGCCACCCCATCCTGACAACCTGATCCACTTGGCCCGGCCTCGGACCAAAGCCAAGTCGATTGAGCGCATGAACCGTCCTCTCCTGAAGAGACAGGACGATTTTGTTTTCACCGGAATGGGCGACCACCGCGCCCAACAACAAGGCGACGATCGGCCAATAGGAGGGAACAAGGCTCCGGCCCGTCAATCGGCGGAGTAATTCAGAAGGATAAAGCAATTTCATGTCAAATTCCAGCAGCCTGGTTTTCACGGTCTTCAAGCGGGTGATCGGTGAGGCATTCTCAGGAATGTCCTTTGGCATTAGACGACACCCAGGCCGAGGTGAGTTTGACCTAAGTCAAGCAATTGAAAAAAAATGAAGTCAGAATTGTTCTGCCTTGAAAAAGTCCAGTTTCATTCCTTGAAACGGATGTCGGCATGATTACTCGGACACGCAGGGATTTCGGAAAAGACAGAAAAGCGGTTCGACTCCCACTGATCCGCTGACTTGCAGCCGACTCAAAAGCAGGTAGAATAGAATAGAGCGGACCGGAAGGACCGCGTTGCGGGCATGCGGACCGACTTCCAAGCCCTCGGAATGATGGCGGCCTGCATTTTACTGAAAATCAAAACCATGAAACGCCATTTCCTAAAGAGTCTGATCGGCTATTTCCTGTTCCTTGCCTGCCTTTCAACTGGTTCGGCTGACACCTCGCGGCTATGGGGTGATTCGGGCGAGCTTTGGAACCCCAAAAGCCGACTGCCCGACTTTTCCTACGCGGGATACCATCGAGGCGAGGCCCCGTTGCCTGATCGCAAGAGCGAACTGAACCTCAAGGATTTCGGCGCTGTCGGCGACGGTCTGTCCGATGATACGGCCGCCTTTCAGAAGGCCATTGACGCATCCGCGGGAAAAGTAATCACCGTTCCTCGGGGTCGCTACCGGATTTCCGATATTCTCGCCATCCGACATTCAGAAACCCTTCTCAAGGGAGCTGGACCAGACCAATCGATTCTCCTGTTTTCAGCGCCCCTCAACGACATCAATCCGAATTGGGGCGCCACCACTTCCGGACGACGCACATCCAATTATTCCTGGTCAGGGGGTTTTCTTCAGATTAGCGGAACGTTTTCAGACCAAAAGGCGGCGTCAGTCATCCATCCGGCGCAACGCGGCGATCAGGCGCTTGTTGTTTCCAATTGCGGTGATTTCAACGTCGGAGAGGAACTGATTCTCAGGATGACCGACACGCCCGGGAACAGTCTGGCGACGCTACTCTACGCAGACGATCCGGGAGCGCTTGAGAATCTCAAGGGACGCTCGCGTGAATCCTTTCTATTCCAACTTTCCAAAGTGGATCCAAGCGCCGGACGCATTGAATTTGATCGTCCCCTGCGAGTGGATGTCCGATTGGAATGGAACCCTCAACTGTTCCGGGCTGTCAGCAGTGTGGAGGAGGTTGGTATAGAAGGACTGGGCTTCGAGTTTCCCAACACCCCCTATCGCGGCCACTTTACAGAATTGGGATTCAATGCGGTATCAATCGGTGGCGCAAGAAACTGCTGGCTTCGAAAATTGCGGATTCATAACGCCGACAGCGGCATCTTTGTCAGCGGAATGAACATCACTCTTCAGGAAATCCTCCTCACCTCGAACCGGCAGACGGAGCCGTCACGACTGGCCACCGGACATCATGGCATCACTCTCGGAGGACAGGATAATCTTCTTACCCAGTTTGAAATCCGCTCCCGTTTCATGCACGGCATCACCATGACCCGCGGCTCCGCGGGCAACGTGGTCTCCACAGGTCGCGGTATCGACCTCGCGTTCGACCACCACCGCTATGGCCCTCATTCCAATCTCTTCACCGACATCCATATCGGAACGGGGTCGCGCATGTTCCAATCCGGTGGCGGCGCAAAGCTCGGTCGCCACAGCGCCGCCTATGAGACGTTCTGGAATATTCGGGCCGAACGTCCTCAGGCCTGGCCGGAGGGTTGGGGACCGGATCTCATGAATCTCATCGGGGTTCAAAGCCGGGGGCAATCCATCACCGACCGGGAGGGACGATGGTTTGAATCAATCGATCCGTCATCGCTTACACCACCCAACCTGTATCGCGCCCAACTGGCTCGACGGTTCGGAAGCCCCCGGTAAAACCAATTCATTCGCATCCATACAGTTTTCAGGAACGACAAAAAAGGGCTGGTCAACAGAAAAACTGGAGTCCCTGACAATGGGGTTTCCATGGAAATGACCGTATAGGTTCAGCTATTGCCATTTTTGGAGGAGTCATTGCGGGGCAAAAATTTGTTCTAATGATATAGGAATTACATCATGACCGGCAAATATCGCATCACGCTGAACATGGAGTACTGTCGCAGCGCGGATTACTCGTTCGTTAAAGGCGTCAGAAAAGCGGCCGAACTCGGTTACCGGTTCATTGAGCCGATGGTGCATACCGGGTGGGAACTCTTAAGCGAGGTCGATTATTTCCATTCCTTCTCCATGGAAGAGGACCCCCTGCTGATGAAGGAAATCTGCGATACTTCCGGGCTGAAGGTATCCAGTTTAAGCGGCCATAGTCCGCTCATGAAACCGGAAGCTTCGGTGGCGCGATTAACCCGCGCGATCGTGCTGGCTGACAGTGTCGGTGCGCGATTCGTCAACACGGACGAAATGGTGAAACCCGAATGGATGTCCGATGAAGAAGCCCATCAGGTGATGCGTTATACATTGAAAAAAATCGACATGGTGGCGCGTCGACATCGAGTTTTTGTCTGCATTGAGCCCCATGGGATCTATACAAAAACATCGGATGGATTGATGAAGATTGTCAATTTAGTTCCGTCGCCCTGGATTCGTGTCAACTGGGACACCGGTAACTCGTATCTGGCGGACGCGGAAGATCCCTATGAAGGATTGGAAAAAGTGAAAGACCAGGTTTATCACATTCATGCCAAAGATATCAGCATGGAGCAAAGCGACGCTGAACGAGGTCTGGTAACCGGCGCACCGGTGGGTTGCGCCTGCGGCGACGGGGTTGTGGATTGGGAGCGGGTTTTTTCGATTCTTGACGGCGAAGACCGCGAGATCTTTCTGAGCGTGGAGTGCGGCACAATCGATCAGGCCGAACGCAGTCTTTCTTTTTTAACCCAAACTCTCGGAGATCGACTGATCCGGGATTAATACTTCATTCCGAGCATGCATATGTCCCGACAAGGCCTGAAAAGTTTTGCCATTCTGGTCTCGGGTCTGGGCTTTCTCAGCTCCACCGGTGCCGAATCGCTTCAATGGAATCGAGCAGCCGATTCGGTATCTCTAAAAAACGGGGATTCAACAGTCTGGGCATTGAAGATTCAAAACGGAGACTGCAAGCCCTGCATCCACCCATTGAATACTTTGGACGGCTTTCAGCTGAGCGACTACCGACCGGATGATCATGTCTGGCATACGGCGCTTTGGTTCTGCTTTAAATTCATCAACGGTGTGAACTATTGGGAAGAGAATCCTCAATCATTGCTTTCCGATGGACGCACTGAAGTCATCAGGTATCAGATCAAGACTTCGGATGACTTCTCAGCGGTGATCGACATGACGCTCAGTTACCATGAGCCCGGACAACCGGAATTGATTTCCGAAAAACGAAGAATCGCAGTCAGCTCGCCAAAGAGCGACGGAAGCTACACAATGGACTGGAAGCTTGATTTCACGGCGCGTCGAAAAGTCGTCCTCGGGCGCACGCCACGGATCGGTGAACCGAATGGAGTGGGGCACGGCGGGTATGCCGGAATGTCATTGCGACTGAACAAACAGACCTTGAACTGGCGCTTCCTGGACAGTAAAGGTCGCGCGGATTCTCATGGAAAAAACGCGCGATGGATGGCTTTTCCAGGAAACACACCCGAGGGGGCGGCGGCCGTGAGCCTATATGATCACCCTTCGAATCCACGCTATCCAAACAGTTGGTTTATCGTCCCAGGCATGCCATATTTCAGTCCGGCTTTTGTTTTTGACAGGAGCATGAAATTGGAATCAGGGGATCATCTCAAACTATTCTATCGAGTAAAAGTTCAAAGCCACACTCCTGATACCGATGAAATTGAATCCGAATTCCGGGCATTTTCACAGATCAAACCACCGCCCGATACAACGTCAACCATAAAGGCAGGCCGTCGATTCAACCTGGTGGAACTCGGCAAGACCATCGCGACCAACTATGCCTGCCTTGAGTGCCATTCGGTCGACAGGGAATTTGAACCCGGCAAACAGGGACCGAGTTGGTTCGGTTTGATCGGCAAGTCAAGCCCCCACAGAATTGTCCATGAATACGGAAAGCCAATCCAAGTCCAGGTGGATGATGCGTACGTGCGCCGGTCCATTCTTGAACCCACGGCGAATCTGGCGATCCGTCAACATGATCCGCGGAAGGGCAGTCCATTTCTGCCCATCATGCCGCCTTATCCAATGCTGAATGCGCTGGAGATCGAGGGAATCACCGCCTATATGAAAACCTTGAATGAGCCGTCCAATCAAGGTCCGTTAACCGTTTGGCGCCAAAAGGAACTCAAGCCGATCGACTTCAACGATCCCAATGAAATCACGGTCGGCGATCAGTCAAGGGTTTTTCGAATTGCCATGGCGGATGTCTCCACGCGCGCGATCAGTGTCGGATTGCCCGGAGGATACAACTACATTTTCGATCCCCGCTCTTTCAGCGTGAAAAAAGTGTGGCAGGGAGGATTTATCAATCTGGCCAAGGAGCGCACTGGACGAGGCCGGGGATTCAACGAGATCAGCCGCATCGATCACGAACCGGTGGAGTTTCAGGAATGCCTCATTCCACTGGGCTGCAAAGGCCCTGTCGATCTTTCCTATAAGGATTATCTGAATGACCGCGACTGGCAAATGAAACGATTTCAGGAGGATCTGGCCAACCCGGTTCCATTTCTCGATCAGGCGCCGGATGAGGACTTTCAATTCCTCGGTTACCTTCGTCCAAAAAACAATCCGCCCATTTTTCAATTCCGTATTAACGGGGTGGAATACGACCAACAGCTTTATGTCGAAAGCGACAAGGTCCTGAAGTTTCATTTTAAAACACGGGGCGCCGATCAACCCATTCGATTTCAGGTTCGCGAAGATCTCTGCCAATCCGTTGAATCAACGCGGGGCATATTGCATGATGGCCAGCTGAAGATATCACCGGCGGACGCGCAGGCGTTCGTTGTGACCGTTCATCTGAAGAGCCCGCCCCCATCCCCCATCTCTCTCACCCGGCTGGCGATCGTCTCTAGCCCCGGGAAAGCGGACCATGAAGCCTATGGGCCCATGGCGGCTATTGACGAAAATGAAGAGACGTATTGGGATGAAACCAATCATCAGAAGGAGTATATTCTGAATATTCACCTGCCGTTCGAAAAAACGATGAACACCCTGACCATCAAGGGTTGGAAACATCACGATTTTGCTCCAAGGGATTTTCGAATTCTTCTGGATGGACAAGTTGTGAAAAGCGTTCAGAACGCGCGCTACACCGGAAATCTTCTGACCGTGCATTTCAACCCTGTAACAGGCAGGGAGATTCAGCTGAGAATCGACGGCTACTACGGAGGAAGCCCGACTATTCGTGAACTCAAAGTTTTCCATCAATGAAAAACATTTCATATAGAATCTTTCGGTTGACCCTACCAATAATTCTGTTCGTTTTTTTTGCTGGCGCGCTGTGGGCCGATGAACTGGAATACAGCCCTCAAATCATGCCTTCCGGTTATTCTGTGTTCGCCATTGACCCTCCAAAGGACGAACAGGGCAGAGAGATTCAGTTTGGCGTCGGGGGAATTGCTTTTGCGAAGGATGGCTCGGCAATGGTCGCCACGCGCGTGGAAGGCATCTGGAAATACCGGGATGGCGTCTGGTCACGATTTGCCGACGGCATACATGATCCGCAAGGAATCTATCTGCCGGATCAGGACACAAGCTCCGTCATTGTGGCCCAGAAACCGGAGTTGACACTCATCCGGGATCTTGACGGGGACGGTATAGCGGATCTCTATCGCACGCTTTGCGATCAATGGAGATACGCCGGAAACTA
>DUCD01000288.1:11169-19698 GCA_012959985.1 Verrucomicrobiales bacterium
CATCCAGGACATCGACGGCGACGGACGTGCCGATCTTTACAAAACAATCTGCGACCGCTGGCGCGGCGGTGGAAACTACTGTGAGTACGTCCACGGTCCGGTGGTCGATTCCAAAGGGAACTTTTATGTGAATATAAATCTTGCCGATGGAAACGGGTATCCCGCCTCGGAAAATGGAGGGGGAGCGGCAATGGCGACCACACTCGGCTTTGACGGCTGGGTCGCAAAAATAACTCCGGACGGCGAATTCATTCCCTACGCCAACGGACTGCGGTCCCCGGCGGGAATCGGAATCCGCTCCAACGACGAGCTTTTCTACACCGACAACCAGGGCGGTTGGGTCGGTTCTTCAACTCTGCATCAGATTGTTGAAGGCGGCTTCTATGGCTACCCCTGTTCCCTGCTGGATAAACCGGAATACCGGGCCGGAAAAAAACTGGATTTTGAAGAAGCGGGCCGACTGCGGAAACAACCGGTCCTCTGGTTGCCTCACGGAGAATTGGTCAATTCTCCCGGCAATCCTTTGTTCGATGAAACCGAAGGCCGATTCGGTCCCTTTGATGGACAGGTATTCATTGGCTGCCAAACCCGTTCGTCCATTGTTCGCGGAAACCTGCAAAAGGTGCGGGGCGAATATCAGGGCGCGGTTTTTAATTTCATAGACCACCTGCAAAGCGGATGCATCCGGACCGCGTTTGATCCTCTCGGCAGAATGTGGATTGGGCAAACCGGCCGCGGCTGGGCGTCCAAAGGTGGAAAAATGCACGGCCTGCAGCGTATTGAATGGGATGGGAAAACCATCCCTTTTGAAATCCATTCGATCCTTCTCACGCCGACGGGTTTCAAAGTGAATTTCACCAAGCCGGCGGACCGATCATCTCTCAGCGCCGCCGCCATTAAAGTGGAGTCCTGGCATTACCACTACCACGGCAAATACGGATCACCGAAAGTGGATCTGAAACCTCTTCAGGTCAAAATTGAATCGATCGCAGAGGACGGCATGTCGATGCGATTCAGCGTTCACTTGGAAAAAGGCAAAGTCTATTCAATCAACCTGGATGGCGTCCAAAGCGCCGGTGGCGGCACCATGAGCGTCTCACGAGGCTATTACACTCTCAACAATGTTTTGTCGGATTGAGCCTCCGAACACCATGTTTTTAAGGCGACACCCGAATAAGTGATGATCCGAAAACGACTGATCCCGCGAGTTGTGAGCGGACGCAAAAGACCTTTGAGCGCTATTCTCGGGGTCACCTTCTGCCTTCTCGTCTCTTTGATTGCCGATTCGCGACAATCCATCGGGCTTCAAGCCGATGTCAAATCTCGCGAGGGTCCGACGATCATTAGAGGAAACAAGGTTTCCTCACAGATGAGCATTGGAGTCGACGCCCTTCCCCCCGAAGAAGAGCAAAGGGGGTTTCATCTTCCGGAGGGTTTTGAGGTGGAACTGGTGGCTGCCGAAACCGAAGGAATCGGTAAATTTGTCACCATCGCTTTCGATGCAAAAGGCCGGATGTGGTCCATGACCGCTCTTGAGTACCCAGTCGATTCCAACGAAAATGCGGAAACTTCGCGAAATCTTTTCGACAATGGCGGCAGGGACAAGGTTCTGGTTTTTGATCATCCCTACGGCGCGGAGCCGTCCCCTCCTCGAGTCTTTGCTGAGGGTCTCGTCATGCCGCTAGGAATCCTCCCTTTTCAAGACGGTGTCTACGTGCAGTATGGAAACGACATCCGGCTTTATCGTGACACGAACGGCGACGGAAAAGCGGATGGGCATTCCGTGATACTCACCGGCTTCGGCGTCCAGGATTCGCACCTGTTTCCTCACCAATTCACGCGAACGCCAGGGGGATGGATCCTCACCGCACAGGGCTTGTTCAACTACTCGGAGGTTCGCCGACCGGATGGACTCGCTTTTGCGGATGGTCGGGAATCCATCGTGTTCAACCAAACGAAATTGGCTCGATTCAGGCCGGACGGTTCTTTATTTGAAATCCTTACAGCCGGTCCCAATAACATATGGGGACTGACCATTTCCCGAGAAGGAGAAACCTGGCTTCAGGAAGCCAACGACCTCGGGTATCCAATCATCCCTTATGAACCGGGCGGCTATTACCGGACCGGATCGAAGGAAAAGCTCCGCTCTTACCAACCGCTGATGCCGCCGCCGCTCGCACCGCCGCAAATGGGCGGCACGGGACTCAGCGGTCTGGCTTTGGCAGATGATCGTGACGGCTGGCCGGCCCCTTGGGGTGCAAACGGCGGGAAAGCGGACTCGCCCAAAATGTTCTACGTGGCCAATCCGATCACCAGCTCGATTCAACTCATCCGGGCAACACCTGAAGACGGTCGCTACCGTTATGAAAAACTCCCCGATTTCCTCACCTCGAATGACCCACGATTTCGCCCGGTCGCCATCCAATTCGGCCCCGATGGGCTCCTCTATGTTGTGGACTGGTACAATAAGATTATTTCCCACAACGAAGTGCCCCGATCCCATCCGGACCGCGACAAAACTCGGGGGCGAATCTGGCGCATTCGATATTTTAATCAGCCAATCACGCCGCCACCCGACTTGACAAGTCTGAACGACATGGAACTGCTGAAACATCTGGGTGCGCCAAACGCCAGAGTAGCCGATCTTGCATGGCAGCAAATCGTGGATCGAAACTTGACGGGCCTTTCCGTCGAATTGACGCAATTGGCGAATAATAGAAATCTATCGGCCGACAGGCGGTTGGGAGCCTTGTGGGCTTTGGAAGGCCTACAGACGATCCCAACACGGTTACTGGAGACCTTGTCGAAGGATTCCAATGCGAACCTCCGCCATGAAGCCGTCCGCATTGCGGCAGCGCAACCTCGTCCGGCCAACGATTTCCTTTCAATCGCGGAGCCTCTGGTCGATGATCTTGAGCCAAAAGTTCGAGCTGCTTTGGGCGACTCGTTGCGGCGCATCGGCGATCCCACTCCGGAAGTCCTTGGACTCATGACGCGACTTGGCCGCCCTTCTCTCTCGGGACATGGATGGCAGACCTACGACCGGGAGTTTGAACGGTTTCTTTCACGCTGGGCTCTGGAACGGAACGCGCCAGCGGTCGCGACCTTTCTCCAATCAGAGGAAGGCCGGGCTCTGCCTCTCGAAAACCGAGCGCTGGCCACTTCAGCCTTGAGTGGCCGGGACGCCGCCCTGGGGTTGACAACGCTTCTACCGTATCTGGATCGTCCCCTGACTGAGGAAGAAGTCCGTATTCTCGCCTCACACTGCGAAGAGCCTCCTGTGGCAAATGCGTTGAAGCAGGAACTCCGTCGATCCAGTTCCCGGGAGTCCATTCTCCGCGCCCTGCTCAGCCTGAATCCAGAGCTGGACACTTCCCGACTCCAGGATTCGATTTTCAAGGCCGTCCACGATCTCTGGATGGACAATCCCGGAATCAGTCAACGCAAGTTCGCGCTGAAAGTCGCCGGCGCCTTTCACCTTATCTCTCTGGAACAGGAAATTGCCGCCTTTGCCTCCGATTTGGAAACGACGATCAACTTAAAACTCGCATCGTTGCGGGCATTGCGTGAGATGCGCTCCAATGAAGTGACGCCAATGATTAAGATCGCCCTAAGCTCGGGGAGTGATCGCAATGTTCGCCAAGAAGCTCTGGCCGTCCTCGCCGCATCCGGAAACCAGGCTGGCCACGCCGCGCTTCTCGGCCTGTTTTCAAAGCTAGATGCGGAAGAATTGAAATCGCCTCTGATTCGCCTTTCATCATCGAAAACCGGTGCCGAATCTCTTCTCCAGGCGGTCCGAACCGGATTGATCACTCCGCGGGACATAGGGATTCCGGCATTGGAAAAGATGCGGACCTGGCTATTGGACAATCCGCAAATGGAACAGATGTGGAGCGAATATGCGGACCAACCGCGGCAGGTTCTCAGGCTCAACGGAAGCAACCTTGACTATGTGAGGGAACCGATATCGCTTCAAGGACCCTTCACCGTTGAAGCCTGGGTTCGACTTGAATCCGGTATTGGCAATCAGGATGGAATTCTCGCGGCGCCTGGAATAATGGATATGAACTTTCACGACGCCCACTTTCGCGTCTGGCTGGGAAGCGAGCAGTGTGACGCGGTCATCGCGACAAGCGAAACTTTGCCTGAGAAATGGACCCATTATGCGGTGACGCGCGAAAAATCAGGAACACTCAGGATCTATATAAATGGAGAACTCAATGCTGAAAGCAATCTGCAATCTACCAACAATTTCTCCGGCCTTAATATAGGCCGAACCTTAACCAACTCCAATGGCACAGACGGCATGTTGACTGAATTCCGTGTCTGGAGCAAGGCGCGGACCGCCATCGAGATTCGAGATAACTTCGATCGCGACTTCAGTGACAATACTCGCTCCAAGGATCTGATCCACCATCTCACGAATAAAAATTGGGGCGACCTTAATGGAAAAGCCTGCCTTCAATCCGTGTTGGACCCGCCCGACCTGTTAACAACCCTCCAGGCCGCCGAGCAACGCCGAAAATTCGAACGGTATAGGAATCTTGCGGACAAACCAGGTGATGCCCTAATGGGAAAGGAGCTTTTCACCGCCATGTGCCTTCCCTGCCACCAACAGGGTGGGCAAGGAGGCAAAATCGCCCCGCCGCTCGATGGAGTGGGACACACCGGAACAGAAGCGCTGCTGCGGAATCTCCTCACACCGAATGCCGCCATGGAAGGTGGCTATCGAATGTTTCGAGTGGAGACCCGCGACGGTGAAATGTTGGAAGGTCTCCTTGTTTCACGCAATCCCGAAGGTGTTGTTCTCCGCCAACTCAATATCTCTGATCAGCGAATTCCTCAATCCAAGATCAAACGCGCTGAGTTCACCTCGAGCTCCATGATGCCCGAGGGTTTGTTGGAGGCACTGGAACCTCATCAAGTGATGGATTTGTTTACCTACCTGTTGTCTCTGAAATAATACCCTTGCTCGGTATTGGCAACGCGACCAATCCGCCCAAGCCACCTTTAGCAGTGCATCGGAATCCTAAATTCTTCTCAGGTCCTCGGACCGTTTGCCGTGTATTTATAGCCGCACGTTGGTGTGGCGCCTTTTTAAGGCCTGAAATGCCTCTATCAGTTTCGGATCACTTAATCCGCTGGCAATCATTATTATTGTTCATCTACTCAGCGGTTCAGACCAATTTTGACTTACCCGGTTTATAAACGGGATAACTTCCGTCCGATCCCGGCCGCGTCGGAGGATTCATGCCATCCCGGCAATCCTCGGGGCCGGGAGAATATTGAAAATCAGACTGATTGATTTGATCCCAAGTCACCTCCCTGCCGGAGTAACAGGAGATCTGCCCCATGACCGCGGTCATCGTGCTGGGAACCATGTAATCGCCGTTGTTGATTGGTTTGCCCTGGCGAATGGAGGTGAAGAGTCGATCGTGCTCAATCTGGTAGGGATTTACCTGGCCCTTCCATTGCCAATTGCGATCACCCCAGATGCGGCACCCCATGATGGAGGCACGACCTTTTGAGCCCAGAATCTTGCTTGAGTATTCGTCGTAACAAAAAGTATTGGTACGGCAGAAGGCATAGAGTGGCGTCCCGTTGGGAAATTCGTATATGACGGAATGATGGTCGAAAACGTCTCCGTATATCGAATCAGTCATGCTGGATCGCCCTCCCAGACCATGACATTTGATCGGCAGCGCCTCTCCCATGGCCCACCGAGCTCGGTCAAGATTATGAACGAGCGATTGAACGACATCGTCGCCGGATAGCCAGGCAAAGTGATATTGTGTACTGCATTGCCATTGGAGCTCAGAAAGGTTGGCTTTGCGTTCAATCATACCATAAGGCCCTCGAAGGAAATTCTCCTCAATCGAGACGATGTCGCCGATGGCCCCGTCATGAATTCGATTGATGGTTTCCTCGTAACCGGGATGATATCGACTGTGCAGTCCGGAGACGACACAGAGACTCTTTTCCCATGCCAAATCACAGGCTGACTGCATCAGCTTGATGCCGACGGGATCGATGCCATGCGGCTTCTCGGTGAAGACATGTCTGCCGGCACGGACAGCTGCCATGGTATGAAAGGGATGAAACTTGGCTGCATTGGCGATCAATACCACATCCGAGCTTTCGATCACGTGTTTATAGCCCTCAAAACCGTCAAAACAGTGATTGTCATCCACCTGGACCTGATCCTTCTTCTGGTCTTGGATGATTTGACGTTTAGCCTTGACCCGGTCCATGAAGATATCACACATCGCCACGAGGCGCGCTCCGGGGTCAGCATTCAGAGCCTGGACGGCGGCGCCGCTGTTTCTTCCCCCGCAACCGATCATCCCCACACGCAGCACATCGCTTCCAGCCGCATGGGCGCTTTTGGCAAGGGGCAGACTATTCAGAGCGGATGCTGAAGCGATGGTGGCAGAAGTTTTAAGAAAACCGCGACGCGAGGTTTGTGAACCTCGACCCAGTAAACCCGATTGAAACTTTCCATGATTCTCTTTGGTCCTCGGGTCCGTATCAGTTAATCGATTGAATGGTTTATTTTTATCGTTCATGGCGTTCCCGTTGAATTTTCAGAGTTCTACGATGATGAGCATAAGCGCTGACGCGCCGGTGAAATTCATTGTTATTTCTCACACTTTCTCGATGATTTCATGGCGCGGCCGAAACAACAAACCGAACGGCGCGGCCACCCTTGACTGTAACGGAAACTCCATTGTGCATCTGTCTGCCGGTCAGAATGGCAGTCTCATCGGTGTCGACGTTGTGAACTGAATACATATTGTCCGGCTCGACAGTAAACCACTCGGGCAGAGTGTTCATCCTCGGCCAATCCTTCTGAAATCCGAGATAGTATCGATGACGGGGGATGTCGAATTCGAGATGGCCCTGATAATCGTTCTCGGGCCGAACGAGGATGACCAGCGAATCCCCCTCGCCCGGCGCGGCGCCCAACTCCAGACCTTGTCGCCAAGGATGCAGGGTGAGGCCCTGTGTATGCATCAAAGCATGCATCAATGCCGTCCTCACGCCATTCGACTGTAGTTTCATCGTTCCCCACATGTGGTCTGTTTCCGCTGTGCGCGCAATGTGCGCCATTGTTTCATGATCCGCCCAGGCAAAACCCTCGGATACCGAGACACGGTTCAAAAGGTAGAGACCGCCTTCCACTGAATCGGCCCAACCGTCAATGCTGTTCCCTTCCCATTGATAGTCCCGGTAGACCGGTTTGGAGAGGGCGGTCAATATCCGTCGAACCTGCGGTTGGTAGGTTTCGACACCCAGGGCCATGTCATAACAGAGATAGCCCACGTAGTTGTATCCCCATCCGTCGCTGAAAGCCCTATGGCGGCTCCCGAATGCCTGGCGTTTGATTTCGTTGAACATCATGCCGTCTTCGTTGCAGCCTTTTTCAAGAATCGTGTCGAAGATTTTTTTGAGTCCGGCAGCGTAGATCACGGCCTTGTCCGGATTGAGCTCCGACTCCACGCCCAGGAGGAGCCCGAGACCGCCGATAATCTCGCAACCGTGATCCCGCAGTCGATTCGGCACAAAATTCTCCTGAGAAAAATAATGATCGGCCAACCGCTCCGCCCAGACCAGGTATCGGGCGTCCCCGGTCATGGTGTGGAGCCGGACCAAGGCCTGAATCTGTTCGCCGTTCACCTCAATGTTTTGAGATGGAATCTTTCCGAAGGACGTTTCGATCCGGGCATGTTTCCAAAGGTCGTCTTCGATGTCGCGCATTCGATAAAACCACTCATCCTTGCCCGTAACTTCAACGATGGCAATCAGACCGTCTTTGACATACTCGGACGCTTGAAAGACCATCTCCTCATAACTGAGCGCCTGCTTCAGTCCTTTCTCGAGATCGTATGGAACCGGGATGCGGTCCAGGTGATTGCACAGTCTCTGCTCGCTGTGCAGAACACGGCGGACCGCCCCATTGAGAACCTCACGGTCCACCGCCCAGGCGGCCCAGGCTAGGAAGGGATAACAGTCTGCGGCAGTATCGCGGTAATTCCATCGCCCATCGGCAATGTACAAACCGGTCTCGGCGTCGATCCTGGGCAGAGCCGTTCCATGGAGCCAGCGGCTCACTTTGTCCAAGGTCGCCCCCGCAATGGCAGCCGACTCTGCAGCCTGAGTGAACGCGTCCGACTGGATCTTTTCTCCGGCGAGGGTGTCCCCCGGCGAGGCGAGGAACAGGAGAATTGCTGTGAACGAAATCATTCTTTTCATACTTGTAATATAACAACTGTTCGAATGGATGAGTCGATGCATGACGTTCTTAAGATTCTCTCAAAGGATGAATCGGGGATGAAGTTGCTGAATGCCCCATGCCCCTAATGTGCAACCGTTAATTGTTCGTCTCATCTCCTGAGATTAGAAACGCCGCCAAATCCAGGATTTCATCCTGGTTCAATGTATTCAGAAGCCCTTCGGGCATGGGCGAAACGGTTGACGGCTCGATCGATTTGATGAACTTGCGATTCACCCTGACGGTCTCTGCTGGAT
>DUCD01000289.1 GCA_012959985.1 Verrucomicrobiales bacterium
GCTCAGGCTCACCACCCCAGGTGAGTCCACTACCGGTTCCAGTAAAATATTCTCAGCCCTCACCAGACTGGAGTCCGAGGAAAAACTTTCCAAGGTCAATGATTCCAATGGACTCTCCGCATCACTGAACTCGAAACCGATCCCGGGTTCAGTGCTGCGCACTATAACCGGGGGCAGGTTGGCCGGAATCACATTCACCGTCACCACCGCCTCAGCTGTTCCTCCGTTGCCGTCACCGATTGTATATGAAAACGAATCCGTTCCGACAAATCCTGTCGGCACCTCATATTCGATAAAGGTATTGGGAGGCCCACCGGGCAAACCGCCGATCGAATGGTTCTGTCCCTGAGAGCCCAGAAACTCAACTTCAGCAATCTGCATACAGCAGGTACTGCCGCTTACCGACGGAAAGATCAGTCGATAGGTGGTGTAAGCTGAGCTGTTGTTGAAATTGATTTGTACAATGTCGAAACGTTCTGCAAAGGCCGGAACACCGCCTTGGGAAATCGTGCTGAAACTGCTTCCGTCATTCGATCCTTCGAGCAGGTAACTGGCGGGGTGGTCACGGTCCGGAGAATCGTTGGCGGATTGCAGGGTGAGGCCGGTCACAATGGTGGCGCCCACGGACGGGGTCACAGTAAATCCCGTATTTTCAATATCGAAGTTCAGGTACTTGGTAGGCTGGTCATCAATCGCATTTGCAGCACCTTCAGAGCCCGGACTGTTGTCGGAGGATGCGACGATGATATCTCCCGGTTGTGTAACATCGGATAATATTCCTGCACTCAGAATTTCCAGAGTTTCTCCGACATCCGGATCGATCGAATCATTAGCCAACACATCAAGAATGTTAAATCCACTGCCCTCAACCACTTCAAAACCATCTTCCACTGCGGTCGGCGGATCATTCACCGGTCTCACCTCAACATTCACGGTCCCCACATCCGTGGCGAAGCCGTCACTGAGAGTATAGGTGAAACTATCATTGCCGTTGAAGTCTGCTTCAGGAGTATAGGTCACTGAAATGCTGTCCTCATTGATCACAGCCTGCCCATGACTCGCTTGACTCAATCCAACTATCCTCAACACTCCGGGATCGACATGCTCCTGTACCAGGACGTTATCAACCCCCCATGATTCATCATCCAGCTCCTGAAGCGCCGATGCGGCAAAGCTCAATACCGCTTGCGCTCCCGTCGCCTGGAAACTCACTTCGAGTCCCCGATATATCGAATCGGGCCAACTCGTGTTGAATCCAAAACTCCCGGATTCATCCGGATCTCCAGGGAAACTCTGCGGATTCACCTCAAAGAAGGCGTTAAAGGTCTCACTAAACAATTCCAGCCCATCGACAAACACCATGAATCGGTCAGGGCTTCCGACTTCATCCCCATCCCATGAATCGATGATGAACAAATCGAATCTCACGGTATAGATTATCCCTGAGGTCAACCCGTCAACCGTCAGTGCGAGGTTTTCATTTCCGTACCGCCCCGCAAACCGTGTGAAAGCTCCTTCGTGGCTTGCATCGATTGACAACGGATTCCATTGCGCGGGGGCGCTTCCTTCAAAATCAAAAAACAACGGACTAAAGTTGTCGTTGCGGTCTTCACCCGTTACCAAGTCTGGATCGCTATCATTGGCTACGACTTCGATTCGGACCGGTTGGTCTTCATCGGTCACCGCTACGTCAACTTCCGCCACGGGCGCATCGTTGACTCCGGAAACATTGACTTCAACCGAGCCAACAGCCGTCTCTCCACTGCTGTCTCCTACTGTATAGGTGAATATTTCGATCCGCTGGTCTCCGATTCCCATCTCATCCAACGCCTCAATGGGATTGTAGGTAAGTGTCCCTGATCCATTGATTGCAACCGAACCGCTCAACCCCGTGGTGTCCACCGAAATCAAACTCAAAACATCCCCTCCGTCGGCATCGGTATCGTTGCTCACCACATCAATTTCTACGGGCGTGTCTTCGTTGGTGTTGGCAACATCGTTTGTAGCAACCGGCGCATCATTCACTGCATTGACGGTTACTTCGAAATTAGTTGTGGTCGTATCTTCGCCGTCGCTTAGACTTAAAGAGATCGTCGCAGAACCGCTTTGATCCGGTTGTGGACTCACCTCTACAAAACGTTCGATTCCGGTTCCACTAAGCACAATTGAACCTGGCAGCACCAGAACTTCATTGCTCGAGGCGGCTGTCAAAATCAGACTATCCGGTTCAGTCTCAAAGTCACCGATGGTAAATCCAAGCAATCCTGTGGTTTCGTCCTCATCAATCACCTGATTCAGGATGGAGGAGATCGAGGGTGATTGATTACCCGGGAAAACTGTAACCTGAAAATTTGCTTCGGAAAACGCACCATCCTCGTCAGTTACCCTTAGAGAAATTATGACTGTCCCTTCCTGTCCCGGTGTTGGAATGACCGTCACCGTGCGGATTGAATCACTTCCACCGAGAACCAATGCCTCCCCTGCGATCAGTGCTGGATTACTGCTAAAGGCTTCCACAATCAATAACCCCGCCGCTGTCTCCACATCGGTGATGGTAAAGCTCAAGGGTCCCAGAACCGCTCCGACTTGTGTCAACTGATCTGCGATCGCCGTGATTGTCGGAACACTTGTCGTCAATAAGAACAGTGACTGAGTTTCATATTTGGGGGACAAGGCTAGGCCACTTCCCACGTCCAAACCCAAAACCTCGGCAAACTCTCCAGCCCGGCTATCAAATGTCATTATCTGTGCACTATCTCCAGGTGCAGGGATAAATCCATCCACAATCACCTGCAGGCTTCCTCCGAAAATTGTATTGCCAGTGACCTCAATTCGATCACTGACAATTCCTTCACTCAATGTTAATTCGATGTCTACGGCGGCAGCTGGATCGAGAGTCAGGTTTCCAATGATACTGATGGTTCCAATGGAAAGACCTGGACTGATATTTCCAGCGGAAAAAACATTGCCTTGAATGGTACCACTGCCTGAGAGTAATCCACCATTGAAATTGGCAGTGCCAGAAGTTTCAAAATCGCCTCCATTCAATAAGGTAGTTCCTGAATCCTGAACAAAGCCACCTAGAAACCGGATCAAGCCGGACTCCAATTGGATCACGCCCGAATTAATGAATTCAGCTTCAATGATTGTTGCCCCGACTCCTCCGGTTTTTCTCAGAATCCCTTCAATATTAAACTGTGGTGGCGTCCCTGACTGGTGATCGACGAACACATCATCTATAATTTGAAGATCTCCTCCTGCTCCGACCG
>DUCD01000290.1:0-3401 GCA_012959985.1 Verrucomicrobiales bacterium
TACCCGAAAGTGACCGGCCGTATGTTTCCCGAAGCGCTGGGCAAGACCAGCTTCTGGCTGATGGTGATCGGTTCGAACGTGCTGTATTTTGCCCAGATGGTCGTCGGTATCATGGGTATGCCGCGGCGCTATGTTGATTATCCACCTATCGAGGCATGGGTCAGACTTAACACTATTGAAACCGTTGGCGCCTTCATTCTAGCGACTGGAATTCTGATCACGTTGATTGCGTGGACCCGGGGGTTGAGAGGTCCCCAAGCCGGACGTGATCCCTGGGGTTCACCATCGCTCGAGTGGACCACCTTGTCACCGCCGCCACCCCAAAACTTCGATAGTTTTCCCGTTAATGTAGCAGCTGACTGGACCCCTTACCGATACAACAACCCGAGCGATAATAGCCAGTGAACTGGGAGACAGACGTGCTGCGCGAGGGCGACCGGGCAACCAGACTTGTGGTTTGGCTGCTGGTGAGCCTGATGGTGATTTCCTTCGTGTTTGGCGTGCTGATGTATCTACCCGCCGAGCATCGGGCACAAAAACTCCAGCAGATGGAACAAAAGTATCAGTCACAACATCAGCCATCGATCACGGAACGAATTGCTCGGGCCTGATTGTTGTAGCCGGGTTTCTTAGGTAGTCGACTTGCACTTGGCCAGGACAAATGGATAGGTTGCTTGTCGGCGTTGGGTGGTGCCAAACAGGACCACCCAACGCCAATTGGACGTTATCACCAGTTCCAGGGGGGTTGAACTCATGAGCCAACGCTACACTCTTTACAAGATGTTCCACTTCACGGAAAAACTGGACAGTCTTCCACTTACCTGCTCCAGACTATTGCCACCGGTACATGTGCGGATCAAGCCAACCAATGTTTGTGCCCATCGTTGTTACTACTGTGCTTATCGCGTAGACAATCTGCAACTGGGCACACAGATGGATGCTCGCGACCAGATACCAGCAATCAAGATGTTTGAGATTCTGGAGGACCTTGATGAGATGGGTGTACAGGCGTTGACGTTCAGTGGCGGCGGAGATCCCTTTTACTACAAACCCTTGTTGTCGATGCTGAAATGGCTGGCTGGGAGTTCGATCCGCTTTGCATCTCTGACAAATGGTGCCAAGCTAGAAGGCGAACTGGCCGAAATGTTTTCGAGTCACGGGACCTGGTTACGGGTTTCAATTGATGGTTGGGATGATGAGAGCTACGCATGCTATCGGGGAGTACGTGTTGGCGCATTTACTCGGCTCATGAACAATCTTGCTGCCTTTGCACGCCTGGGCGGGCGATGTCATCTGGGTGTGAGCTTGATTGTCGACCGGCTGAATGTTACTCATATAGGGGGTCTTATTGAGCGATTGCATGACATTGGTGTCGAAAGTATCAAGGTGTCACCTTGTGTTATCAGCAACAGTGGCCAGGAAAACAATGCCTACCACGCACTTCTATTTGATCTTGTGCAAGAGGAAGTCGATCGAATGTCAACGCAATTAGGGAAGGATTCGATTGAGGTTTTCAATGCTTTCCATCGTTTTGATGACAAATTCGACAAAACATACGATTGGTGTCCCTACCAGCAGATACTTACCGTAATCGGTGCGGACCTCAATGTGTATACCTGTCAAGATAAGGCTTATACGAATCATGGGCGACTGGGATCGATTCGAGAGATGCGATTCAAGGAGCTTTGGTTTGAGTCAAAGGCGAAATTTTTTCGAGTGAGACCTGGATTGCACTGCTGTCATCACTGTGTAGCTAACCAAAAGAACCTGGCCCTGATTGAATACCTGGGGAATGAGCCGGAACACCAGTATTTCGTTTAGCACCCTTGGCCATCACCTGGTTGTGCAGAGAGGATGCCAGCCAGGATGAGGAAGGTGTTGTTGGTCTACAGCAGCAGGATCGCCCCTAACAGCAATAGTAGGGCGCCGGATATTACAGGAATTCTCTGGGTCTTTTTATCGATTATTTCTATTATGTGAGACTGTTCCAAAGCCCGCTTTCTATACCTCGTTCGTAACACCGATTTGAGTGGGATCGGAAGCTGTCTGTTCATTCGATAGTCGCTCAGGCGATAGTTGGTCTGATGCTGATCATTCAGATCATCAATGACGATCATCAAAACATTGGGCTTTGGGTTTTGTGGATCTGAAGCAATGTCTTCAAGAGATTTGCTGCCTGAGAAAGTATTTTGCCCATGGGCCGTAACCCAAAGTAGACTGGCAAAGCAGCAGGTAACCGCGAGATGCAGGTGTCGTATTGTCATGTTTAGTAGTCCGTTGAGAAGTGTCTGTCCCAATCTATTCATGGATCGCTTTGACTTTCAGACTGTCTTTCCCATCGGTCAGCCATTCCACATTGAATCGTGAACAGACCACTTTCTGCTGCACGAAGCTTTCACCCTTGGCCCAGAGTAGAAGAATGGTTTTATCGTCCAGCACTGCCAAATCACAGTAGTTCGCCCAGCCCGGATCGAGCAGTTTTTGGAGAGGCCAGGATTGGGCTTCATCGTAGCTCATGAACACGGTCATGCTGTTTCGATAGGTGTGGGAATGGGCTCCAGATCTCTCGATGAAGTCGTTGCACTTGGCCCAAACAATAAGGCTTTTTTGATACTCAGAAGAAAGGGTAAGCCTGATCATGCCGGCGTCAATTGTAGCCGACTTGGATAGCCCCATTTCCGATCTGGGTGTGGTCCACTTGTCCAGACTGCTATCCAGAGAAGTGGAGACCACTCGGTGAGCCAGTCCTCCCATGGCCCAACGTGCGTTGACATAGAAGCTTCCATTCTCAAGTTCAACCAATCTGGACTCGTTCATGCCCGCCTTGCCTTCGTCCACAAATCCTCCGAATTGCCATGTCTTGCCATGGTCATCGCTGAAAATAACCGTTACTCCATACAATCTCTTTTCGATGCTGTTTCGCACCGTTGTCCTGTTCCAAAGCTGAAGGATGAGACGTCCGTCAGACGCCTGAATACCGTGCCCCGGCCCAGGCATGTGAAAGGCCCTGCCTAGATAGTCGGAAGGAAATCCATCCTGATTCAGTATCCATTCTCCATTGGCGTCCTTGTTGGGGGATCCGTCCTTTTTAACATTGAGGATATCAGTGATCGCCACCCGTTCCGACCAGGTCAAGCCGTCATCCTCACTGACCTTGTAGAAGACCTTGGTCACTCTTTGTTTCCGGCTACTTTGATCGAAATCGTTCAGGGCGTAAAAATAGAATATCTTTCCCGTCTCTCTATCGACCACAGGCGCGCAGTTGGTCCATGTCTCTTTCACCCCCGGATGGCCGTTGGCTTTCCAATAAGCGCCGTCCATTCTTTCGATAAAGATATCCTTACCCCACGTACGGCCGCCATCCGTGCTGCGTTTCAACAATTGGTCCTTCGGTCCAGCGT
>DUCD01000290.1:3465-19691 GCA_012959985.1 Verrucomicrobiales bacterium
AAAACCGTAGACATGATGGGTGTCGTATCCGCCTTCCTTGAAGTCCCAGATCAGGCCTTCTTCGTAAAAAGGTTCCGCCCCCATGCAGAGACATGGAAAGATCAGAAGTGTCAGATAGATGAAGTTTCTCATTTCGAGCAGAGGGTTGCCGAGGTATGGGATTTGATCCAATCGTGATCGAGTTCGATTTCCAGACCGGGTTTGTTGGGAATATGGATCCAGCCGTTTGAATCGATCTCCATGGGGTTGTCTGCCAGGGCGAAACGAAATATCGGATGGTGGTTTTCAATGAAGGTTGTCTCGGCGACACTGCAGGCGACATGAAAGTTAGCGACATCCAGAAGGGGAGTATTGGCGGTGTGGATTTCGAGTTTCAATCTAGTACCCTCTTTCGAAATTGGCTTCGTTCATTAATGGCCGCCCCTCATCAAAACGATCCAGGTTATCAGCAAAGAATTCCAACATGTCCCAATCCAAACCCTTGTGATGACCTGCTATGTGTGGCGTGATGATGCAGTTGTCCATCTTCCACAAAGGAGAGTCGCTATCGAGCGGTTCGTTTTCAAACACATCCAGGGCAGCGCCGCCCAGATGTCCGCTCTCAAGAGATTCGATCAAGGCGGATTCCTCAATCAGATCACCTCGCCCCACATTATGCAGATACGCTTCCTCTTTGATTTGCCGGATCCGTTGGGCATTGAGGAGTTGTCGGGTTCCCGCTACGGAGGTATTGCCAGTTCACTTTATCATCGGATTCATTGTAGACGAGCTTCTGTTCGCCGTCGAGCACCCATTGCCATCCGTCAGTTGATCCGTCCTCATGGGCTTTACCAAACCATTGCGGGTCAATTCCGCGCTTGCACCAATCACCCTCGGTATCGTAGGCCCATTCCTTATCTGTCACGTCATTGGCCTGAGCGTATTGCCAGCGTCCAACATATTTGCCATCCATCGAATTCAGATAGCGTAGGCCAATAAAGTAACGATCCTCGTGGTCCTGAATGTCAAAACAGACTCCGAAGGCGCGAATATCGTTCTCGCCGATGCCAACCCGGTCCTGTTCCGGCTTGTAGGTATACCAGAGTTCAATCTGGGTCTTACCCTGGCCACGGGCTGAAAGTCGTTTGATGGCTAATCCCTGGCTTCCCGGTATAGGTGGTTTGTCGTAGGCCGCTGCCGTGGGTTTTGTGGTCAGCTTGAGCGCATAATTTCCGTTGAGAGCGCCATGGGTTCCGGCGTAGCCGAAGTTCAGGGACCCCACTGAGTTTTTTCAACGATGCTTGGACGTGGTTTGTGACCGGGAAGAACAAAGTTATTCACTAGGTCCATCCAGCCACACTGACCGTTTTCAAAGTAGTCCTGGCAGAAGGTGTTCTTCAAGGGCGCGTATTGCCCGCTGTAAGGTATATTCATAATTCTTGTTCAAATTTCCGAACCTGATCAAATTTTGTCTGGCCTCGAACTAATCGTCCCAGCCGTGGTTGATTGTCATTATGGACTTCAACGGCGTCGGCATCAGCATAACGTAAATACAGGATACGAGGATCCCGGTCTTTGGGAAAATTCCCATCTGACTTGTGTAGCATCCAGCAGTTGAAAATTAAGCTATCTCCGGCTTTCATGGGCATGGGGCTTGCCAGGTTTTCATCCACCTCCAATTCTATCGCTATCCTTTCTGCGATCTCCTTTTCGCTGCGATTGACCATAATTTGTCCTTCCCGATGCGATGCAGGGACCAGCCATAGGCAGCCGTTTCTTTCGTCCGCATCATCCATTGCAGTGAGTGTGGACAGGGCATTATAAGGGTCCAGTTGTCCGTAGCCGTTGTCCTGATGCCAGGCAAAGGGCTGAATGTTTCCACGCATCTTGAATGTGAGTTGTGAGGTGGCGCATTTGATGTTGGGCCCGATCAATTGCTCGGCCACATCAACAAGAGGACCTTGAAAATAGAAATCACGAACAAGTGAGGATTTGTGATGAATGTTGATCAGGAGTGAATTTTTCAACCAACTGGCTTGGTCGTCAAAAGCGGTTTTTTCACCATTCCAGGCTTCGCGGCATTGTTCACGGAACAAGGCAAGACCCTCTTCCCGTAAAGTCTGGCTGAGTAATAAATACCCCTGCTCTTCATAAAACTTGATTTGGCCTTCTGTTAAAGGTTGATAGTTGAAGTATCTCTCCAAGGCTTGTTCTGGTTTCGTTCCGATTGACATGTTTCTGCTAGGCTTTGGTGGCGTTGAGGAATTCAAAAGCGCCGGTTTCCTATAGATCGTTCATGAGCTCGTCTTTTTCATTATCCGGGGTCGACGCCCCCACCTTCAGGAACAAAATCATGTCTGGGGCCTTTTCAAACTTGAAGCTGGCCGCGGTGAGGCCGGAGTTTGCATCGATCTAATATTTGGACACGAAATTGTCCGACCTCAATCGGATTGAGTGTCCGATCTCAACCGGAGTTTGCACTTGCCCTGTCGGGTCGATGCAGCCCATAATTTCGGGCGTCGATAAAATGAGTTACCTCTCATCGGCCGGCGAGCGAGCCGCATGAAGGGACCGATTCCTGGACCATTCCTGTCCTAGAATCTGCTCGACGGAAGGAACCATGGTTTGCAAACAACTGTCTTATTCGTGCGGGCTGCCTCAAGGATGATCCGCTGTCTCCTGCGATGTGGTATCCTTTTCCTGGTCGGCGCAGCGCTATATGGGGAGAGCTCCTCGGTTCAACTGAAAACGCCGGTTTCAACCGGGAATTCCGGTCGTCCGCTCGGAGCTGAGATCGGCCAATGCGCAACCTGTCTTCTTTATCCCACGCCACTTCGTCTGGCTGATCCGAAGGAACCAAGCCCATTGTCCATTCAGGCGCTTGATGCTTCGGGGGGCGGAACGCCGTCCGTCATTGAATTGCTTTGCCTGTATACTCCCGCCGCCGAAGCGGCGGCAGGAGGGGTTTTTGCAATAAAAAGCCTGATACGGCTGGGGGTGGAAGAAACGAATCGCTGTTTCCTCAACAGTCAGTCGGCAATCGAGATTGACTGTGTCCACATAGCTCCCATCGATTACGAGGAGGACGGACACTTTCCCACCGATCTGTCGCGCCTGCACACCGACGACGATGGTCACATGGACGGAGTTCACGATCTGAGAAACCAAGTGGGCGCTGATCTGGTCTGTCTGGTGTTCGAACCTTCCACGGTTCTCTTTGCAGGGATATCCAACATTCTTAGAAATCTTGACCGTCCGGATCCCAATGCTTCGTTTTTTCTGCTGCACCGGGCATTCCTGACGGCCAACTTCACCATGGCTCATGAGATCGGACACTGCCTGGGACTGTCACATAAGAGAGGAGCTGTTCAGGGACTGTTTACAGACAGCTATGGATATCAATTCTTCGCGGAGCAGGGGGCTTTTCGTACGGTCATGGCCAACCGGCCCGGACGGCAGATTCCCTATTTTTCCAACCCCCTCATGCAGTTCATGGGAGCGCCGCTCGGCCAGGCCTCCAAAGCCGACAGTGTCCGGACTCTGAAACGCTCGGCTCCCGTGGTTTCCGGATACCGTCCTTCGTGGGCGCGCTATTCCTTTGTCACCGATCTTCTCGGTCATCCTGAAACCGAAACCGTGCTCAACATCTCCGTCAGACGGTCGGGAGATCTCAGCGCTCAACTTGCGCTCCGATGGTCCACCGCATCCGGAACGGCTCTTTCCGAGGAAGACTTTCTACCCGCTTCGGGTGAGCTTGTCTTTGAACCTTCCGAACAGGAGCTCTCTGTTTCCATTGAAATTCTGGATGATGACCTTGCGGAAGGAGTTGAGGATTTCGCTGTGATTTTGACCAGCGAGGATTCAACCGCGGTCTCCGGAGAGGCCGGCTTCATTCGAATATTGATTCGGGATGACGATTCAGCGCATGTTCCCTGGGTCGATCCGTTTTTTCCGTCAGGCGGAACGGTCAATGGTCCTGTGAACACGACGAGCCCTCTGGCTGATGGCCGGCTTCTGGTAGGCGGCGCCTTTACGGAATTCGGAAACAACCAGGCTTTCAATCTTGCATTGATCGATTCCGAAGGATTGTCTCAGTCCTTGTTCACTGAGTTTCAAGGCGCAAAATACCGTGTGAACGAGGGCCTCGAACAGCAGAATGGGCAATTCCTCATCGTGGGAGAATTCAACGAGGTGAATTTTCTTTCGCGTCCTCATATCGCAAGGTTGAATCCGGACGGATCAGTGGATGAATTCTTCTCACCCTCGGATGAGTCGAATCAGTTCATGAGTTCGGTTCAGATTCAGGAGGACGGCAAGATCCTTGCAGGCGGCGCTTTCACAAAATTTGGAGATCGCGCAATGGGGGGAATCGTCCGGCTGAATCGGGATGGAAGTCTGGATCAAAGTTTCGAAGTCGGTCAGGGAGGCAACGGCGGTGTCCACGACATCCTGATTCTCGATGATCAGCGAATAATGCTGATAGGTTCCTTCACCCGTTTCGACGGGATCTCCGTTCCCGGAATGGTCGTCCTTTCCGGGACTGGCGGGATCGATCCCACTTTCAAACTGCCATGGCTCAGTCCGGAAGACTCCATCATCACGGCAAGCTTGTCAGAAAGTGGAGAAATCTGGGTCGGCGGCCGGTTTCAGGCGCTTAACGGAGGCTCCGGAGCCAACATTGCCAAGCTTGGACTGGATGGGAATCTCATTCCGGAGGCCCAGTTCATTCAAGGCGCTAATGGTCCTGTCGAAGTTCTGTTGGCCGGCGATGATGGATTCATCTACGTTGCAGGCCGGTTTACCGGGTTCGAAGGGATGACCTTAACCGGGTTGGCCCGATTCAATTCGGAGGGTGTCCTTGATGCCGGATTCAAACCGCATCTCGATCAGCCGGGAAGCATCCGGACAATGTCCATGGATTCAACACAACGCCTGATCATCGGAGGAAGTTTCCGGATGATCGACGGGTATGAAAAAGCGTTCCTGGCGAGATTGGGCAAACCGCAACCGGAGCCGTGGGCGACCCTCCGGACGACGGGAGTGAATCCTCGCAACGAGATCCTCCTGGAAATCAATGTTGTGCCGGGGTTTTCCTATCTGCTGGAGGAATCCGAAAACCTTCGACAATGGTCTACGGCTGAGCAGTGGTCGGGGATGGACGGTTCCGACTCCATTGTCATCGCCGTCGAAATCTCGGACGGATTAAGATTCTTCCGAGTGAAATCAATCGACTGATGGGAAGCGGCTGAAAAACTAATTCACGGAGGGGCTTCCGGCTGAAAGTTCTTTTCCTGACTATCCGGATTCGGCATACTCTCTGTTCATCGGCGTAGACACATGAAATCCGCTGCGAGACTGATTGGATGATGTTCCTGGATTATGCCGTCAAGGGGCTCTGGTTTCCTTTGGCCTCGGCATTCCTGACCGCGTCCGCTGGGGTAGGGTGGGGCCTGGTTTCAATCAGCAGCAGAAGGGATCGAACATAGGGGTTCCTCTAGCGGGTGGCTCTTTCTGCGCCCCGTTGGCAGACTAACTGTCAGCCTTATAAGCAATATGGAATTCAAATACCCAATGATGGGCGCGTTTGTTACCGCGTGCATATTTAGGTATTTATTCTGTGCTTTTCCGGGGAAACGAACAGTCATCAAATGGCGTGTATTCATTTCCAACATGAGGCGGCCCCTCACTTGGAAAGGATTCCTTTGGGCTACAGCTTTACCTGGTTGCTGGCTCCTTCTTTTTTACACCTTCGTTGCCCATGTCTGAATATTGCTCGGACGATGGCCGGAGTTCGGCGAACAACTGGAGGGTTGGAGCTTGGCATTCCACGAGGAAGCGATTCAGCACGCAGTGTGGGTATTATTCTGTTCTCTGTATGTGGCACCTGTGATTACAGTCGCTTGTTTCTTTTTTTCCCCGCTGGCGACACATGTCTTTTTACGCAGCCACTTACGGAGCGGCAGGCGGGATGGCGTTTGGAGCGATTTTCCTGGCTCCGGATTCCTTCCTGAATTGGTACTTAGACTGAGATGTAACGATTGCCCCATCGGGTAAGGGGAAGCTTTTCACTTCCCCTCCCGCCCCCCTAACATGCGGTTCCGCACTAGACTGTTCCTCATGTGCTTGTCAAGTGACCGTCGGACCCCCTTGGCTTGACCGAATTTCGGGTCATTGGAGATTCGCTGGCAGGAGTCACGGAATGACCAAGAGACCGATTGGAACCGCTTCGGATTGTCATTCAAGAGGATAAAGAGGACAGACAGGGCGATCCCGTTGAGGCTTGACAATTACAGCCATGCCCACAAACCGTCCCGGCTGTTTGTTTCTCCCTCAAATCGTCTCATCCATCAGTTGGGTCAGACGGGCTCGTGTTGCGGCGTAGTCTGGGTCGCCGATGAGATTGTCACGCTCCATGGGATCGGACTCGGTGTGGTAGAGTTCTTCGGTGAGGATCATCCTGGTCTTCGAATCCACCCAGCGCGTATAGCGATAGCGCTGAGTTCTCATCGAATATCCCATTTGCCCGATCGGCTTCTTCCCGGGCCAAGGTCGACAAACTTGCGTGAAGGCGGCTTGTTTGCCTTTGCTCCCGGAGTTGTCGAGGATGGCTTCAAAACTCTTACCGTCAAGACCTCGGGTGGCCGGTAAGCCGCAAAGACCGGCAAGAGTTGGATAGATGTCGATGTATTCGACAATGGCTTCGGTGCGACCTGCGGTCTTACCGGGCGTATGAAAGATGAGCGGAACATGCCCATCGAGTTCACGGGCCGTGACCTTGGTCCAATGGCCGTTTTCGCCAAGGTGATAGCCATGGTCCGACCAGAAGATGACGATGGTGTTCTCCGCTGCGCCTGACGCTTCGAGGGCGGCGAGCAGACGCCCGACATTGGCGTCGACGTAGCTTGTGGCCGCGTAGTAGCCATGACGCAGTCGGGCGGCGAGTTCCCTGGAAAACGGGCCTGTTCGCGGCACGTCGCTGAACCCGCGCAGCTCCACGAAATTGAACCACGCCAGATCGGGGACTCCTTCCGGACGGCTGGTCGGCCCGAGCGGTCGGATGTCATTTCGATTATAGAGATCCCAGTATTTTTTCGGCGCATTGTAGGGCGAGTGCGGTTTGAGAAAACCGACCGCCAGGAAAAACGGCTTGTCCTCTTTTGCAAGACGCTGAATCGTGCCGATCGCGTCCTCGGTGATAGGGCCGTCGACATAGGCATCGTCGCCAACATCTGCGTTCTCAGCGGCAATCCCCTTTATCTTTCCCGGCTTGCTGTCCTTGAGCGCATAGTCGCCGAAATGGCTGATCTGGGCCAGTCGCGCAGGCGTTGACCAGGAGTTTTCATCGTCCGTAATGCCAGCGTAATTGTGGAATATCTTGCCGATAGATTCGGTGTGATAGCCGTGACGCTTGAAATACTGTGGAAGAGTGACGACATCAGGCGCGGTCTTGCGGAAGTGGGTATTGAGCCGCCAAACAGAAATGGTGTCGGGGCGCATACCGGTCAGCAGGGAAGCGCGCGAGGCATTGCAACTCGGGAATTGGCAGTAGGCGCGATCGAACACCATTCCCTGCGCGGCCAGGCGATCGAGATGGGGCGTCTCTACAACCTTGTCGCCATAGCAGCCGAGATTCAACCGCAGATCGTCGGCGGCAATGAACAGCACATTCATCCGGTCTATGTCCAATGACGCCGGCGCGGCGAAGGAGGGAAGGGAGGTTGCCAAGAGGCAAACACCGGCGGTGAAAGTAGCCCGAAGTCGGTTTATCATTGGAATTGTGACGATGGTAAATCTGTATTTCCGCAAGAATGTTTTCGACTTACTGGTTCTTCCAGAAGGTGGGTGCAATTAGGAAATACCAAGGAGTTGAACGAGCTGTTTCATTTGACAAATAGGTATTTACTTGTTCACTGGTTGGCTAGGATGGGCGTTCAGCGGCGTTCATTCAATAAAAATGGGCGATCATTGTGTTCCGGGAAATCGAGTCGATAGATCTATCGGAGACCGTAAGGTTTAGACTGATCATCTGATTGTCAGGTTCCGTTTTTCAACAAATGCTGATTTTTACGTCGAAAACACCGATTAATGAAGCCATATTCAGGTAAACATCAACGCTCGACGACCATTTTTATCAAAATCAGTCTGGATGTTATGGTCTCCTATGGTGAACCGTTTCTAAGTCGGGATCCATTCATGAAATGAGTTTCCGGAAGGGATGTCTACCCGGTCAATCCTTCTTCCCCGTTCGACCTTTTCATTCAGTTCCATGAACCCGTTGGAGATAATGTGGAGGATGTTGGGGCCATTCTCCCGGAATTTAATCTTTGACTCTACCGAATAAACCCCCCAGAAATACAGTGTCAGCAAACTCATTGATCCCATGCAAGACCTGAAATCTCACACCACGCCCCACCGCGGTTTCGCGTTTACCCTCATCGAACTGTTGGTGGTGATCGCCATTATCGCGATTCTCGCTGCCATGTTGCTTCCCGCATTGGGTCGCGCCAAACAGCAGGCTATGAAAATCAATTGTGTCAACAACCTCAAACAACTGGGAATGATTTGGGTCATGTATGCCGGTGATCATGAAGAATCACTGGTATTCAATGGATCCAATAACGATGTTCGAACTTGGGTTGCGGGAAGTTTCGCGGGAACACCTTCCGACATGACCGACAGCTTTCTGCTCACGGATCCCAGGAAGTCTCTGTTCGCACCTTATTTAAAAACGGTTGCTATCTATCGCTGCCCGGCGGATAAAGCCCTGATCCGGGTCCAAAGAAACAGAATGGTGCCTCGGGCGCGGAGCTATGCCATGAATACCTATATGGGATGGGGCGGGTCAAGATACCGCAACCTACCTGATCCTAAATGGAAGGTTTATCGGAAATCGTCGGGATTCGGAAAGCTTTCACCGTCCAAGGCGTTTGTATTTCAAGATGTTCATCCCTCCAGCATTTGCCGACCGTTTTTCGGTGTTTTGATGGGAGGGTCACCTCGCAGTTCCCGATTTTACCATCTTCCCGGAAGCTACCATGCCCGAGGCGCGTCGGTAGCCTTCGCCGATGGGCATACTGAAGCCAAGAAATGGTTGGATCACCGAACCTTTAAGCCCAATCTCAGTCAAAATTTCCACTCTCATGCCATTCCGTCTCCCAACAATCCGGATATCGCTTGGATCCAGGAACGCACCACCGAGACTATCCGCTGATTTCCGAATTCTAGTAGAGACATGACGGGGCGCGTTGACGGGGCTGCAACCTGATCTACCACTGAACGCTTGTATTTCTGGTTGGTTTAATCGGGACCCGCAGGTCGCAATCGATTACCAGCGCGAGGCGATTCGTGTGTTGAATGAAAACCACGGCAAAAGACCACGGTTCAGTGATGCACAACGCCGACAATTTGAAAACCAAGGAAACACCGGCGACATTAAGTGCCGCGAACGTTTGGGCTGACGGTAATGGCACTAAGTTAAGGATGTGGATCGATGGAATATCTGGGCAATTATTGACATGACAAGAACGATGTCAAATCCGGCCTCACCGCGGCCAGCTTCAAGTTTGGAAAGGCCCTGGACATGGTTTTTTTCCTGAAGCCGAGGGCGTCGACTTCAAGTATGAAAAGGCCCTGGACATGGTTTTTTTCCTGAAGCCGGGGGCGTCGACTTCAAGTATGAAAAGGCCCTGGACATGATTTTGATCCTGAAGCTGGGGGCGTCGACCCCGGACAATGGAAAACCCATCAGGACGGAACAAAATGCCTTAACTTAGTGCCATTCTGGGCTGACTGCTCAATTACTACAGCCGCCAAGCGGCGTAAACTAAATCCAAAATCGACAACGACCTGAACGACATCACCGTTGTCAAATGTCATTCCAAGTATAATTTAGACTGAGAACATCCTTGAGCAAATGAAAATAGATTCAAATAAACTCTCAATTATTGCTGCGATCATAGTTTTTCGACACTAGGGGAACGGTTGATGACGGAAACACTATGAAATCTACGATCAACAAAATACGGCTGGGTGTGTCCCTGTTACTTTCTCTGTTAACCACAGCCAATACTTTGCCGGAAATATCGACACCGTATTCGATTGAACACCTGGAACCCGCTTTCTGGTGGGTAGGTATGAACAATCACCAGTTGCAATTGATGGTCCATGGGGAGGATATCGCCCGGTTAACCCCGGAAATCTCCTATCCGGGCATCAACCTCGACAAGGTGGTTCGGGTCGAAAACAGAAATTATGTGTTTCTTGAGCTCACCATTGGTGAGGATGCCAGTGCCGGTGAGCTTGAGTTCCGCTTTAAGGATGGAAATCAGGTGGTGATGAGTCATCCCTATCCCTTGCTGGCGCGAGACTCTGGCTCGGCAGGGCGCCAGGGGTTTAACGCCTCCGATGTTATCTACCTGATCACCCCTGACCGTTTCGCCAATGGTGATCCCGCCAATGACAACGTGACGACCCTCAAAGAGACCCGCAACCGCGCCGATCCCTCTGGCCGCCATGGCGGTGACATCCAGGGCATCATCGACAGCCTGGATTACATTGCCGGCATGGGTTATACCACCATCTGGGCAAATCCTCTGACGGAAAATGATCAAGCCAAATACTCCTATCACGGCTATTCCGCCACTGATCTGTATCAGATCGACAGTCGTTTCGGTAGCAATGAAGACTTTAAACAACTGGTCACTCAGGCCAACAAGCGGGGCCTCGGGGTGATCCAGGACGTGATCCTCAATCACATCGGTTCCGGTCACTGGTGGCTCAAGGATCTGCCAACGGTGGACTGGCTCAATGGACGGGGGCCCAACCAGGTTCAGTTGTTTACCAACCATAGCCGCACAACGGTACAGGATCCCTATGCGGCGAAAACGGATCACCGGCAATTTGTTGACGGCTGGTTTGTTGCCACCATGCCGGATCTCAACCAGCAAAATCCACTGCTCGCTACATATTTGATTCAGAATTCCATCTGGTGGGTGGAGTACGCGGGATTGTCAGGCATTCGTGAAGATACCTATTCCTATGCCGACAAGCGCTTTTTGAGCGAGTGGTCACGGCGGATCATGGCCGAATATCCCCACTTCAATATTGTCGGCGAGGAGTGGACTGCCAATCCCATCACCGTGTCTTATTGGCAACGAGGCAAAAACAATGCCGATGGTTATGTTTCCCATTTGCCGAGCTTGATGGATTTTCCCTTGCATGAGGCGATGATCGCTGGGTTGGTTGAAAAAGAGAACTGGGGTGCCGGCTTTGTCAAAATGTACGAAATGCTCGCCAACGATCTGATCTATCCGGATCCCTTTAACTTGGTGATTTTTGAAGGTAACCACGACACGCCACGGCTCTTTAGTCAGCTGGATGAAGACCTGGATCTGTATAAAATGGCGATCGCCTATACCTTGACGATGCGGGGGATCCCGCAACTCTATTATGGCACCGAGGTGCTGATGACCAGTCCCAAACAACGGGATGACGGCAATGTGCGCAGTGACTTTCCCGGCGGCTGGCAGGGCGATCGCAGCAACGCTTATACCGGCGAGGGATTGAGCGAGCAACAACGGGAAGCCCAGGCCTATCTCAAGCATTTATTGAATTGGCGCAAAAAGGCCACGGTGATTCATCAAGGCAAATTGATGCATTATACCCCTCAAAATGGCGTCTATAGTTATTTCCGCTATGACGACACGAATAAAGTGATGGTGGTAATGAATAAAAATGACCAGGCAACCTCCCTCAGCCCACAGCGCTTTGGGCAGGTGGTAGGTGCCAGTACCAGCGGCATTGATGTGATTTCGGGCAAGCGCTTTGATATGACCCAAGAGCTGCAATTGCCCGCCCGCTCGGTCCTGATTCTCGAGCTCGACTGATCCCGGCCACTCCTTAGATGGGAGACCTGGCCGCTGAACCTCGATCCACGCTTTGATCGATTAACCATTCACCATGCACGGGGAATAAAACGAACGGCTCCCTTCTTGAACCGGAAAAAGACTAAGCCGCGATCACTTGGGACGGCCGAAGAAAGTGATTGCGCTTGCGAAGCAAAATCTTTACGCTGAACCCGCAATCCCCATAAAACCTGCGTTTTATTTTTAGGAACTATTACACAGGCATCCCATAGGAAACTTCATGAAACCACCAAAAACAGGGTGTTTTTGTCATCGAACGGCCTTGTGGGAAACCCTACATAAACAGGGGTTTTATCATCAAATCCTATGGGATGGCTCTGGAACTATTATTCTTTAAAAATCTGGAGAGACAACGATGTTCCGATACTCCCTATTTTTTTTAAGCCTTATTTTTTGTCTGGTTGCGGGGACGGCTGACGAGAGAAGGTTCACCACCAACAGCCGACTCGTCCTCGGAACCGAAAAGAATCGTTCCGCCTCCTTAAGCATCGGCGACCTTGATGGCGACTCCGACCTCGACATCGTCGTTGCCAATGGACGACACTGGCCGCAACAAAACTTCCTCTTGTTCAACCAGGGTCGCGCCCGATTCAAACTCGCCCGCCGGCTGGGCCAGGATCTTGCCACTTCCTATGCCACCGAACTCGCAGACTTCGATAACGACGGGGATCTTGACATTGCCGTCGGCAACGACACGGCTCCCAATGCTATTTTTCTCAACGACAGCCACGGACACTTCCAGCACCACACCACATTCGGACAACCCTCCAGTCTCCGCAGTCTCACACTCGCCGATATCGATCAAGACGGCGATGTCGACATTCTCGCTAACGCCCGAGGGAAACAAAACCTCATCTACTTCAATGACGGTTCCGCCCACTTCCCCACCATCCGAACCTTCGGCCAAGCCGTTGATTCCACCATTGATGTCGCCGTGGCCGACCTCAACCACGACGAGCTCCCCGACCTTATCCTTGCCAATCGCGACGGCCAACAAAACGTCGTTCTCCTCAACAACGGCAAGGCGCACTTCACCCTTCGGCTCCCTTTCGGGACCGGTCGCGACGAAACACGAGCGGTCGCCGTCGCTGATCTCGACGGAGATGGTAATCTCGATTGGGTCACGGGCAACATCCGGCAGTCCAATGCCGTCTATCTCGGTGATGGAAAGGGCGGCACCCGCGAAACCTTGAACTTCGGTCGTGCCGATGGGCAGACCTACGCCATCGCCATCGCCGACATGGACAACGACGGCCACCCCGACATCATTGTCGGAAACGTCGCCCAGGCCAATGCCGTCTTCTTCAATCAGGGCGACGGCAAAACCTTTAAAGAAGTGCTCTTTGGTGATCCTTCGCAGATCACTTATAACCTCGCCATTGGCGACCTCAACCAGGATGGCTATCGCGACATTGCCGTCGCTAACTCAAACACCCTGAACTTCATTTACCTCAACCTCCCGCTAAAGCGATAGAATACCCGCATGAACCTTCTGAATCGAGTCGCCCTGCTCACCGCCGCTTGGGGCACACTTGCGCTCCCTACTCGAGCAGCGGATGCCCCCCAAAACTGGCCCGCCTTCCGTGGTCCCGGCGCAACTGGCGTTGCCGAGGGCTACCCCCTTGCGACCTCATGGAACGCCGACCCGGCCACCCCGATAAACCAAGGCCTCCTCTGGCGCACCCCGGTCCCCGGACTCGGGCATTCCAGTCCCGTCGTCTGGGGCGACCGCATCTTCCTCTGCACCGCCATTCCCGACATCGGTAAAGCGCCCCTCATGCTAGGCCGAGGCGGACGCCCCACCGCCGCAGACGACTCCGGCCAACACCAATGGGTCATCCTTTGCTACAACAAATCCACCGGTGAAGAACTCTGGCGCAAGACCGCGCGCCAGGGAATCCCCCGGGCCACCCGCCACGTCAAAGCAACCCAGGCCAATACCAGCCTTGCGGTTGATGGCAAACACCTCGTCGCCTTCTTTGGGTCGGAAGGGCTCTACTGTTACGATCTCGACGGAAATCTCCAGTGGAGTCGCGATCTCGGTATCGTCAACATCAGCAAGTACGGCATCGGTTGGGGCTACGCCAGTTCACCTGCCATCCATCAAGATCGCATCGCCCTCGCCTGCGATGACCCTTCAAATCCTTTTCTCGCTGTACTGCAACTCTCCGACGGCAAAGAACTCTGGCGTGTCTCACGCAAGGACATCTCCGAACGAAGTTGGGGAACACCGCTAATCCACCCAGGGCCCGAAAAAACTCAAGTGGTCGTCAACGGTTGGCCATGGGTCGTTTCCTACGACCTCCAAACCGGGGAACCGCTCTGGAAAATCCATGGCGGAGGCGACAACCCCATTCCAACGCCTTTCGTTTCCAATGACTGGATTTACATCGCCAGCGCTCATGGCACCCTCTCGCCCATCTATGTCGTCCGCCCCGAGGCCCGCGGCGATATTACTCCCTCCAAAACCGACCCGTCGAACAAAGGCATTGTCTGGAGCACCCCCCGAGGCGGCTCCTACATGTCCACACCCGTGGTCTACCGCGGCAAGCTCTATCTTGGATCATCCAGCATCGTCCGCTGTTTCAACGCAACAACCGGAGAGAACATCTACGCGGAGCGGTTGCCGCGCGGCGCCTCGATCATCGCCTCACTGGTAGCCGCGGACGGTAACATATACTGTGCTTCCGAAAACGGAACCGTGTACGTCCTGGCCGCTGGAACCAATTTCAAAATTCTCGCCAGCAACCCGATGGGCGAACCCTGTTTTGCCACTCCCGCCATTTCCCAAGGGGTCCTCTACTTCCGAACCACCCAGAGCCTGATCGCCATCAAATAGTTCAACTCGCTAAGGATCAAAAATGAAACCATGTAAACTTACGCTGATCGCGATTCTCTTCGCGAGTATGGCTGCGCCGCTGCTTGCGTCTGATCGTCCGAACATTATCTTGATCATGGCCGACGACATCGGCGTCGAAGGGCTCGGTTGTTACGGTGGCACGAGCTACGCAACCCCTGCTCTTGATCGCCTGGCCACGGAGGGTGTTCGTTTTAACCACGCGTATGCGCAACCCTTGTGCACGAATACGCGTGTCCAGTTGATGACCGGCTTGTACAACAACCGGAACTGGCTCTACTTCGGGATTCTCGATCCGAAAGTGAAAACGATCGGCCATTACATGCAGGATGCGGGATACAGCACCTGCATCGCGGGCAAATGGCAGTTACAGAGTTACGACCCGCCCAGCTATCCCGGTTCACACTTGCGTCGTGGCAAGGGGATGAAGGTCTTCGATGCGGGGTTCGATGAGTATAGCCTGTTTCATTCTTGGCATACGGAAGACAAGGGCTCGCGATTCGCCGATCCTACCCTCGATGAAAACGGCAAACTCTTAAAGGAACTTCAAGGGGAATACGGCCCGGATCACTGGGTCGAATTCATCAACGATTTCATCAAACGAAAAAAAGACGACGATAAACCGTTCTTCGTCTACTACTCAATGGCGCTGCCGCACCGGCCGTTCCTGCCCACGCCTGACAGCGCCGATTGGTCCGATAAAGCCAGTCATTCGACGGAGGACACGCGTCATTTCTCCGACATGGTCGAGTATATGGACAAGTGCGTCGGCCGTGTCATTAAACAGGTCGACGACCTGGGGCTTGGCGATAATACGGTGGTCATTTTCTATGGCGACAATGGCACTCACAGGAAGATCACGTCGCAGACAGGGAGCGGCCCGGTCGTCGGCGGCAAAGGTCGCACTACCGATGCGGGTACGCATGTGCCCTTGATCGTCCGATGGGCGGGGAAGATCAACCCGGGCATCAACGAGAACCTCGTGGACTCAACCGATTTTCTACCGACCGTCATGGAAGCGGCTGGACAGCCGATTCCGGGCGAGGCCAATCTTGACGGTATCAGCTTCTACTCTCAGTTGTTCGGCAAGCCGGGACGAATTCGCCCGTGGGTGTTTTGTCACTACGACCCACGGCCGGGATGGGACAAGGATCAGTTCAGGAAGATCCGATTCGCTCGCGACAAGAAATACAAGCTGTACGGCGACGGCAAGCTGTTCGACGTGCCAAACGACAAACTCGAAGAGCAACCCATCCTCACGGCCGCCGACACCGAGGCAACGCGTGAGGCCCGCCAACGCCTTGCTGTTGTGCTCAGCGACATGCCCAACCCGGACCCCGCGCCGCGCGATGGCGATCCTCATGATTCCGAGCAACGATTGTATTTGGCCGCGGCCGGTCAATTCGCTATGTTTGAAGTTAACAAGGAGAGTGGCGAGCTGGCTCTTCTTCAGAAACTACGTCTCG
>DUCD01000291.1:0-845 GCA_012959985.1 Verrucomicrobiales bacterium
TTAACGAACGAATGACATAATCCCGAAACTTGTAGGCATAAGGCCTAACCGCATCTTGAGTGGTCGCCCCCTCGGAGTCGGCATAACCGGCGACATCCAGCCAGTGCCGTGCCCAGCGTTCCCCATATTGCGGGGATGCGAGCAATCTATTCACCAATCGTTCGTAGGCATCAGGTGAAGATTCAGCTAGAAACTTTTGTATCTCTTCAGTAGATGGAGGCAACCCGACTAGATCAAAATACACCCGTTTCATCAGAGTCAACTTTGAGGCATGCGGTGAAAAAGTAAGATCCTTCAAATGCATGGATTTCAACAGTAATGCATCGACCGGGGTCCGGACTTGGGCATGGTCGGAATAAGGAATCTGCTCGGGTCGCTTCACTGATTGAAAAGACCAGAACGCCCTTTCTTCCTCAGTGATTCTCAGACCGGGATCTATGGATTCCGGCTCGGGGCGGGCGGTTTTTGCTCCCTGACGAATCCATTTTTCGATGATCGAAATCTCTTCATCGGTCAGGGTTTCCCCTTGGGGTGGCATCTCCTTATCACGTAATCGCTGCAGCAAAAGGCTGCCCTCCGTATTTCCAGGTTGTACCGCCGGCCCGGTCTTTCCACCCTGAACCATGAAACGTCTCAGGCGTAAATCAAGCTTCCCTTTGATTTCATGTTCGGCACCATGGCAATCCAGACAATAAGCCCGCAAAATCGGACGAATATCTTTTTCAAAAGTAAGAGGATCTTCCTGGCCGGAAAGGGAACAAACCAAGCTCGGAATGAATAACCCAGAAAAAGTGAGAAGAGTTAATCGGACTACTTGGTTGAAGGGCACGTTATGAATTTATCGG
>DUCD01000291.1:886-19672 GCA_012959985.1 Verrucomicrobiales bacterium
CGGTTTCTACGGTATTTCTTTCGGGCAGCCTGTCGTTCTGCTTCATTCAATTTGCCATCCCCATCCTGATCGAACTGATCGACAAGCCGACTCAGGAATGATTCCCGGTTACGTGTGTTTTTTCCGGAAAATTTCCTGTTAACAGTTTTTGTTGCCGCTTCTCGAACATGCTTACGGATGGCCTGATTGAGTTCCGGCAACTGTTTCGGATCCATAGCCACCACCTGAAGTGTTAAACTTCCCATCTCATCGTCAGATTCCCTACCCCACCGGACTCTTTTGGGCGGGATATTCGGATTGTTGATATTCTCATCCGAATTATCCCAGACCACCTCCGCATTGATCCGCGTACCTTTGGGCAAAATCACATAATCCTGATAGACGTACTGCTCCTGCCAGGAAAAATCCCATGCCGGAATATTCAGAAGTTGTTTCTTATTGCCATCAGGCAGGGTGGCACCCATCCACATTGATTTCCCAAGATAATGAGCATGGGCACTGACTCCAAACGCCTTGACATCGACTGGGAGCACGAAAAAGTCTTTCTTAGAATAATGATTTTCTCCGGCAGGAATATCGACATCCGCCAAGGCTCCAAATGCAGGCGGCAACTGGATCGCCGTGAAGCCCTGCTTCGGGGGCTGATCTGAAAAATAAAGACCGATCGTCGAGGTTTCCTTCTCTTCTTTGCCAGACGGATGAAAATGAGTGGAGAGAATCAGGTCAGCATCCTTCGGCAACTTGTAGGCAAGACCCTCCGGCAACATGCGAGGCACACCACCAACAGCCCAACCACCGAGGCGCCCGTTGCGGATCCCCCCCTGCCGCATTCTCCTGAAACCTGGAACAGGATCCGCCGCATCCTGTTCCATAGCTTGTCCGGTGGTATCGTAGAAAAACAGAGAATGATGAACGATTGAACGCACCCCGGGGCGAAATTCGATAGCCGTCACCCATTTGTCCTCCGTGAGATTCAATGACACGACGAAATTCCGTTAGATAACAGGCCCTTCAGCAGACAGAGTGTATCCTTCGGTCATTTTAACGACCGAATCCGGTTTCCCCAACTGCCAGCCGTTTACAAATTTCGGCATTGCAGGTAAAAAGGATGGATCTCCTTCCGGCATTCCCTTTGTTACCCACCGCCGAATCAGTTCGATCTGCTCTTCACTTAAACGACGTTCCCCTTGAAAAGCGTAATCCTGCGAGCGAGCATGCCAAGGAGGCATAAACCGATCCTGTGTTACATCCGCAATCATTCGGCCACGTTTCCGTACTTCCTTATAGTTGCTAAGCGTAAATGGAGCTGCCTCGTTTTCACGATGACAGGAGGTGCAATGGTTGAAAATGATCGGAGCAATATGTTCCGAAAATGTCGGAGATTTAATTTTGTCCGGCTGACCCGTTTCTTCGGAAAAGGTCCGGTTTGTCAGAATACCGACAACTGAAATCACAATAAGAATCGAAGGGTGACGATTTAATTTCATGGCCATCTTAAGTAAAGCTCCTGGTCAATGTCCGATGTGAATTCACCCATTGATTTACAACAATACATTTTAAGCATAACAGGTAATCCATGAGGACATTGGCGTGGCCTAATTCCTACAGTGCTTCACCAACTCGATCCTGAATTGCCCGAAGCCTGATTCTATGCCACAGTAACTACAACGGGTTGAGGCAACCGTCAAGCAGACAAATGACAAAATAGATGAATGGACTGCCGCATCCTCAGCCGGCTTTTCAGAAATTATCGGATACTTCAATGGTCGCTCGATTGATTCACAATGCACTGAGGCAAATGATGCGGCAACCCTTTCGCACCCTTTTGATTCTTCAGGGGGTGATCTGGGGAACCGCTTTGGGTGTGTTTCCTCCGGCCATTCTCAAGGGAACTTTTAGGAAAGCCGAATGGGACGCTTCAGCACAGGGCACGAACCGGATTGTGCTGGCCTTGGAACATTTGGAAGTTGCCGAATCATTTTCCTGGAAAGACGTTTCATGGATCCGTGAAAACTATCAGGCAGAAATCGATCATATCAGTGGCTTCGCGATGGTAAAACCGGATACCAAACAAGGTCAATGGATCTTGGCCACCGATACGGCAGCCATGGCAAGCAGAGCCATGAAAGTATCGTCAGGGCGCTTTATATCCACAGAAGAATTGAACTCGGCATCCAAGGTCTGTGTTCTGGAACATAAACTAGCAAGAAAACTGTTCGGGAATGAAAGTCCGCTTGGCCAGTCGTTTCAAAACCAAGATGGCATTGAATTTGAAATCATTGGAGTGGCTTCACTCGAATCCGGGGTTGGCGAAAATCTCGATGAGTTCGGCTATGAATCGGGTCATCCCATGAGCCGCTGGATCCAGGAATTGAAACGGAACATTGGTGTGGTGGACGATGATCAAGTTAAACAGCTGAAAACCGGCCTAAATGTCATGGTGCCCTTTACTGTGTTTCCTGAGATTTCCCCCAACATCATTGAAATCCGGGCAGAACCAAATCGGGTGATGAATTTACGGGACCGCTTAAAGACCGATTTGATCGAGACCGGCTACCAACCTGTGATCTATACCAATGCCTTGCTTCCATTCCTTTATGGACAAACCTTGGATACGTTCATCGAACTGAACAGGATTGTTTTTCTTTTGTGTGTAATTGTCGGCACCTGCGTCGTCTGCGTGCTGATGGTATTGTCCGTCGTCGAACGCCAGCGAGAGATTGCCATTCGGCGAGTGGAAGGAGCCAGACAATGGCACATCGCCTTTCAATTCATCGTGGAAACGGGAACCCTCTGCGCCGTCGGAAGCGTCATGGGAGTCCCGCTGGGCCTAGGCCTTGCAGCCATTCGCTGCGCCCTTGAACCCCTAGCCTCAGTCGATTGGATGTTTCCACCTTTTGAATCATTCTTGATTGTGGCAATCGTCACGGGCATCGGACTGGTTGGCGGCTGTCTGCCAGCATGGAGGGCCGTTCGAAGCGATCCAGTAGAGATCCTCAGATATGAATAATTCCAGACGAATTCGATCCATGCTTGTCTTTGCCCAAAGAGGTCTACTGAGACGCCCCCTCCAAACCAGCTTGCAACTATTGCCTTGGCCGGAACCATGACCATCATGGCGGTCCTTTCCGGAATTAAGGTTCAAATGTATGAGGATCTGAAACAGGTCGGATTGGACGTGGTCAATGTACAACTGGTACCCAACCTGGAGAACCTCTTCATCGGTCCATTGGTTACCGAGGATACCCAATGGATGCAGGAGCAATCTAAAGGAGGACTTCTAGCCCCTTTCCGAGCCGATATGGCGGTTGGAGCAAACCTTGAAAACCAGCAAACACTCGAATTCCTTATCTTGGAAACCACTCACGAATGGGGCAACATCGTACCTCTGAACATTTCCGAAGGCCGATTTATTTACAAAGGAGAAACCGAGTTCTGTGTTCTCGATGAGTGGATAGCGGATCGCTTCTTTCCTGAAGGCAATGCTGTTGGAAAAGAATTGTTCATCAATGCCAGTGAAGGGATCAGAAATCTTACTGTAGCGGGTGTTCTCAAGGATCCTTTCGAGGTCCGAAAAAAGTTCGATGAATTGGATTTTGCGGGTTCGGCCAGATCAACCCTGAATCGCATGCTGGAGTTCAAAAGCATCTACATACTGGGAGATTTTTCGGAACCGCATGAACCCATTCACGGAGCTGTGATCAAAGTCCCCAAAGACATCGATGCCCTTAGCACTGCCAAGAGTATTCAGAAGGAAGCGAAACGCCGCGACCTGCCAGCCATCGCGTGGGCACGGAGCCAATGGGTAGATAATGTGATGCGTGGCGCAGATTTAACGACTCAGGTTGCCGGCATGCTGTGGATCGTAGTTTTGCTAGTAACCAGTGTCATGATTCTGACTATATCGCTGGTGGCGATTCGAGAACGGTATTATGAATTGGCGGTCCGCCGAACTGAAGGCGCACGTCGCCTGCAGATCGTGTCACAACTGCTTCTCGAAAATATGATATTGAGTCTAACTGGCGGATTCCTGGCCATCGGACTGGCTCATGGTGCCGGTTATTTACTGGAAACCCGCTACTTGTCATGGTCTCCAGCCTTTCTGCCTCATGAGATGGCTCTGGCCATCGGTTTGGGAGCAGGACTGGGCGCCTTGGCTACCATCTTGCCAGCCTACCGGGCCGCATCACTCGACCCGGTGAAGATTTTGAGAATTGCGTAAAGGGACGAATCCGCGATTTCGATTAAAAAAAGGAATCATTATAGGTTCGACAGCAACAGGATTCGGAGATTTGAATTTCAGGACTGATCAATGAACAAGAAAACAGGAAAGACAAATAATCGAATTCTGCTACACCTGAATGGAATTCGCAAAACCTACCAAGATGGGATCCTGAAAGTTCACGCCCTTAAGGATATCAACCTCGAAGCCGAACGCGGTGAATTGATAAGCATCATGGGACCTTCCGGATCGGGAAAGTCGACCTTACTCCATATTCTGGGCTGCCTGGATCACCCGACTCAGGGTCAGTATTATTTTGATGGAGAAAATACGGCAACCTTTGATGATCGGCAATTGACCCTTACCCGCAACAAACGCATAGGTTTTGTATTCCAATCCTTCAACTTGCTGCACCGTGAAACCGCACTGGAGAATGTATCTCTTCCATTAATGTATGCCGGAGAATCAGGTATTCAATCCAAGGCTCAGGAGGCTCTTGAAAAAGTCGGATTAGGGGCTCGATTGAATCACCGCCCAGGTCAACTTTCAGGCGGCGAGCAGCAACGTGTTGCCATCGCCCGGGCCATGGTAAAAAAGCCGGATGTAATCCTGGCAGATGAACCCACCGGCAATCTGGATTCACAGGTCGGCAAAAACATCATGAGGGTCTTTCAGCAAATGCATGAAGAGGGCATGACGATCATTCTCATCACCCATAACCCGGAAGTCGCACAGTTGGGAACAAGGCTACTGAAACTTCACGACGGACAACTGGAAGAGTGAATCATTCGCCAGCCGGCAAAACTTCCCACACTGAAAGGGCTGGAGTGAATTTAGGTAAGCACAAGAATGCGCTATCGTCTCATTTACTGAGAGAATAACGAATCACTTCTTTCTTCTCCAAGTTTGCTTCAATTACGGCTTTATCGCGCCAAACCGGACGAAACTTCTTTTGTGAAAACAGATCCAGTTGATCCCCTCGATGAGATGAATGGGGTTGAGTGGAGTTCCCATAGGTCATCAGAGCTTCCGCTCGAACCGGATCCGAAAATTCAATGAAAGCCACGTAGGAATCCCCGCTCTGGCCGATGTATTTTTTTGAACGACGATCCTTTTTATAACTGACAACTCGAAAAACACCCAAGGCCCCGGTGGCTCCATTGGCAGGCAAATCTTTCCCGGCATAACGCAATCGATAAACCTTACCCCAGGGAACATCAAGGCTACCGTAATCTTTGCGTACCCTGTCAGCCACCTTGAGCAGAACGCGCACCGCTTCAGGCGGATCTTTTAGTCCGTCAGGGGTTTCGCGCGGACGCTTCGAGTTCCAGTTTTCCCGGTACATACCGGAACCCATTTCGAATGCCCAAGCAGCAAACAATACCGCACCTCGACTCTCCGCATCCGCATTTCGATCCCAGTTCTTCAATACTTCAAATGCTTTTTTCGATTTTGAATTCCCATACTTTTGAACCGCGTGCTCCAAATCATCCAGAATCCGATCTGCTAATTCCATCCGCGTGGAAAGCTTGTATTGCTTCAGTTCGTCAAAAGTCACACTTGAATCACCTGCAACCATTCGAACCGAGCGTTGCGGACGAAGCGCCATTCCCCTGGGAGACATATAATCCGGAAAATTGTCAGGATTCAGCATTAGGGGAAACGTGCAGGTCCAGGGAGGATCGTTAGCGTTCTGAACCCACCCCTGAGGAGGATCAATCACTTTAGGGAGATCTTCATAGGAATGTGTTTCGGTCCATAGCGTCGATGAGTCTATTCCAGGTATGATCCCTTTCCAGTATTTCCAATCGCCGGTCGGACGCTTTGGCACCTGACCACCATGCAGCATCATGATATGCCCTTCACGGTCCGCGTAGATCGTATTGAACATCGGCATCTGAAGTCGTTTCTGTGCCACAAGAAATTCCTCGAAATTTGTTGCCCGGATCATGTCCCAGTACTGCTCATCTATACCTGGTTGATCCAAGCCGGCGATTCGAATCGCCAATGCTTTCCCCTTCTTCTCGGAAACCACCGGTCCATGAATGGACCGTTTGACCTTCAGTTTTTCTTCTCGAAAAGTCTGATCTTTCAATTTGATCTTGATGGTCTGAGTCTCTATTTCAAAAGGCACTGTTTTGTTGTTATAATCATACCCACCCTCGCGAAGCGTGAGTTCATAGAGATCGGCCCCGTCATAAGTATTTACCGTATGACTCCATCCGAGATAATCATTGAATGCGATTCCAAGCGAAGGCATTCCTACCAGGGAGGCTCCATAAGCGTTGACTCCAGGGGTGGTCAGTTGTGCCTCATAGAAAAGAAACAGATCACTCCAAGGCAGGTGCGGATTGGCCAACAACAAACTATTGCCACTTGCAGATCGGGAAGGGGCGATGGCCCATGCGTTGGATCCTCGTTCCTCCTTCCAATTGCCGGCATTCTGCATCGAGCCTCGGGCAATGAAGGTCAGGTGTATTGCCTGCTGGGCGTGGGCAGACGGATCAGACACCTGAACTGGCAGCACATTTTTCACGCGACCTGATATATTCCGAGGATTCGCTTTGGCATAGGCATTCATACCGTCGACAAAAGCCTGCGAAAGTTTCTGAAATTCGGGACTCTGGGATTGACGCCATTTCAAAGCCCGCTCAGGAATCCCAAGAGTTCGGATTTGGCGATCGCTATTCAGGTATTTTTCGCCCCAGTATTCAGCCGCACGACCTCGGGCACGACCGTAAAGCTCAAGAATCAGATCTCCATGACTATGCATCTGCGCCCAGCCATACCCGAAGAATAGATCCTGATCATTCCGGGCAAATATATGGGGTATCCCCCAAGTGTCCCAAAGAATCTCCGACTGAGAATCTTCGACAGTCTGACCTTCGAGGGAAATTAAAACCGAGGATACAAACTGAACGGCAATGATTATATTAAAGATCACCCTGTTCATGATCTTTGGTCGGGCGACACCTCTTTCCTGAATCATGACTACATTCATTCAATTTGATTCCAACACATAGATGGATGCGAATGTGCTCGGTTGGCCGGAATCTCGAAGTGCAATATGTTCCATCACATCACGCTCAATCGGAATGGAATCAGCGATGGTTTTCCCGTTCAGATGAACGGTCTGAGTCGATTGGTTGCGGTCAATTCGAAGGCGACTCCATTTACCGGCAGGAATTCCGGCCAACGCTTCTTTCATCTTCGCTGGAATCGTTTTCATTCCCCATCCTTCATCACTCCCAAGAACCAGCGGGCATTGTCGAGTGTCTGACTCTTTCCCATTCCACTGAAAATCGATCTGAACAGAATAGTTTTTATAAGACTTTTCGGATACCAGATTCCGACGTTGATTTTCATTTGATTTACAGACCAGTCTCCAATCCGAACTTTTCCAGATTTCCTCGATTCCCTTCCCCTGTTTCCAATTTCGAAGATCAAGACCGGAATATAGACTCTTAAATCCTTCCACCAAAGGAGCGGTATTGGTTTCATCGGCTCCTGAAGAAGGCAATTCGTAAATCTTCAGATTACGAAAATGACATTCTGAACCTTCCGCTTCAAGACAGATATACCCTTTCTGGTAATTACACTGCCTACCTCCAGTGACGAACTTACCGTTGACCGAAAGCTTTATATCGCCATCCACACAGACGATCACATATCGATTCCATTTACCAAAGGGCTTCGAGCGGTTCTCGGTTGGAAAACTACGCTGTCCTCCCCTGCCATTATCGGGAACCATTGTAGACCCATGTATCGGGAAAATATCCCCGTGACAAGTGTGACTTCTGGTATCTCCATAGCCATTTTCCAGAACCTGAACTTCGACTCCCTTGGCAAAAGGCACTCCCGGAGCGGAAATCCCTTCTGACCAGACAAATATGCCGGCGTTGCCTCGCGGTTTCATATGACGCCATTCGACCTCGAAAATATAGTTCTCATATTGTCGATCCGTTCGCAGCACGCCGGTCGGCTTTCCTGTGCTGATGATCATTCCATCTCTCACGGTAAAAGTTTCCGACGCGCAATTCACTTGAGCCCAACCGTCCAAGTTCTTCCCGTTGAACAAGGGCACAGGCCCCTTGGGGGATTCCTGTTCTGAATAGGCGTTCACCGCATCGGAAAAGCAAAGGGAAAAACAAACCAGAGAAAGAGATAGCGGAAAAAACAGTTTGAGCCATCGAGAAGGACGTAAGGTTTTTATTGGCATGTCTCGATTATGCAGGAGAACATTGGGGAGGTCGATGTGAATTCAGCCCCTTCCCAGAAGCGGCATGCTGTTGGGAAACACAACACTCTCATACAGATTGACTCCATCGGGCAGCGTCGCAATCGTCAAAGCCACTTTGGCAACGGTTTCCGCTGACATCAAACCCTCCTTTTGAGATATCGATTCCTTGCCGTTCCAAAGGGGAGTATCGGTATTGCCCGGATGTATAATACTGGCCGTCACACCGAAATCCCTGCCTTCCAACGCAATGGATCGAGTGAGCCCGTCCAGACCGAACTTTGAGGCATTATAGGCAACCGCGTTGGGCCGCGGCGTCAAAGCGGAAACACTCCCGATATTGATGATGCGACCGGATCGTCGTTTCTTCATGACTCTGAAGGCTTCCCTCCCACATAAGAATGCGGCCGTGAGATTGATGTCCAACACCTGTTTCCAAACCTCGAAATCAAAATCCTCAAGAGGTCCCCCCAACGCAACACCCGCGTTATTGATCAGAATATCGACGCGATCATGAAGCTTCATGACATTTTGAAATAACGCGATCACCTCATTTTCGATGGTGACGTCGGCAGTCATGGAAACAAAACTCCCCTTCATCGCTTCCACCTCTTCACCGACCCGATCGAGCTTATCTGAATTCCGACCAATACCTACAATAATGGCTCCCGCTTCGGCAAAGGCAATGGCAAGACTTCGACCGATGCCGGAACCGGCGCCGGTAATCATCACGACTTGATTTGAAAGGCTTCGGTTTTCCATAATTCATCTCGAAAATTGATTCTAAAATGTGCCTTTACATGCTGAAACCGGTCACGGTGAGGCCAGGCCGGTCCTTCAATTAAGGCGTCACCTTTTATGAAATTCACCGTCCTTCATAATGACTGAAAGTTTACCCGGATCCATAAGGACCTTCAAGTCCTCAAGAGAATCTCCGTCCACAAGAAGGAGATCCGCCAGAAATCCCTTTTTAATCTGCCCCAGGTCATCGGCCAAATCCATGGCTTCTCCTCCGTAGCGAGTCATCGTCAACAGGGATTCCATAGGCGTGAATCCGAAATAACGAACTATATGATCGAGATCCCGGGCATTGTTTCCATGAGGCGTCAGGGCAAACCCATAATCCCCTCCTCCCAGAATTCGCACTCCGCGAGTCTTGAGTTCCCGGGCGACTCTGGCCGCTCCTTCCAGTTCCTCCCGCAAACCCATGGCAACTACCTGCTCTTCTGTGAACATGTCATTCTTTTCCCAAGCTGCCACTGCGGTGAATCCAATATTAGGACTGACAAAAACCCAGTCTTTGTTGGCTTCCAAGCAATCCAGGGCTTCTTCATCGGCAAAGTTCGCGTGATAGATGATCTTGACCCCGTGCCGGACACACCGTTTGACTGACTCGGCGCTTCGGGCGTGGGCGCTCATGCGCTTACTCAAAGCGCGGACTTCCTCGGCCGCGGCGGCCACTTCGGCTTCACTCATGACCGTCGTTTCCGATCCGGCATGGGCAACGAAACTGTCCCCGGATACTACCAGTTTAATGATATCCACACCTTCGCGGATCAGTTCCCGAGTTGCTCTACGATAGGCTTCAGGCCCATCGAGCATCCATGCCATCGATTCTGTGTGAGGGTGATGAAACGTCCTCATATCGCCCAGTCCACCAGTGACCGTCAGCCAGGGGCTGGCAGCCAACAAACGGGGCCCCGGAATTCTTTTTGCATTGATCTCATTTCGGATCACCACATCCAGTCTCGGTTTGGCGGAAGCAGCGCTGATGCAACTGGTAATGCCATGATCGAGATAGAGCCGGGCATTATGCATCGTCAAAAGAATATGCTCCTCCGGTTGAATCGCACCCAGTTTTGCCAAATCTTCGGTATTATCGATGCTTAAATGAGCGTGCGACTCGACCAACCCAGGCATCAAGGTTGATTCACCCCGTCCGTCTATGATTTCGAGGTCTCCAGTAGGGGATGAATTGCCTGCCGTGAAAATCTCTTCAATTCGATTGCCGGAGATCAAAACATCGCCCAGGTAAGGATCTGCCCCGGAACAATCAAGAACCCTCACATTTCGAAACAGCGTGTCTTTTCTCATTATTACTGAGCAATTACGTATTTTTTAATCTTATTAGCCCTTTTTATGGGAATTCTGAAATTATAGTCAATATTTGAGTTTTCCGCAAATTGAACTATGTGCGAGCTCAACATCAATGACACAGATCCGTTCAGTCAGGTATGGTTTTTACAGGGTGGATTCCGGTTAAACTGCGGCCCCTTGCCTTACTCGAAAAGTCCGGAGTGGTAATTCCCCTATAGATTATGGCAGTCACTCCGCCTGAACTGTGTACCTGACAAGTCGTAACTGCGGGACCAATCCAACCGAGGAAAAGAAATTGTGGTTCATTTTGAATTGTGGTAAAAATCCTCTATGAGTGCAAAAGCATCAGTCTACATTGCAACTAGTCTGGACGGATTTATTGCTAGAGAAGATGGCGGACTTGACTGGTTAAACACTGCGAATTCCAAGGTGCCGAAAGGTGAAGATTGCGGTTACCGAGCGTTTATGGATACGGTCGATGTGCTTGTCATGGGCCGAAAATCGTATGAGAAGGTTCTGTCGTTTGAAGATTGGCCCTACGGAGACACTCGCGTTGTCGTGCTAAGTCGCAATCCTATTGCATTCCCAAAAAAGATTCCGAAATCTGTAACACATTCATCAGAGACACCCACTGAACTCACAGGAAGATTGATTTCCGAAGGAATGCAACACCTTTACGTTGACGGCGGGGTCACGATTCAACGGTTCCTTGCGGAAGGATTGATTAATGAACTGACGATCACGATAATCCCCATCCTTCTTGGTAATGGAATCCGGCTGTTCGGCCCCCTGCCGAAGGATATACAGCTAACTCATATTGCTACCCGGTCTTTTGATTTTGGTTTCGTGCAAAAGAAATATTCCATTGAGAAGCTTCACAACTGATCTGCTTTCCCATGAGCGGATAGAGTGGAAATCGGTTCAATCCTCATCAATGTTTCGGGCGAAGTTCGGAAAGCATTTTTCTGGCGGCGCTTCCTAAAAACAACGTATCCACTCCACCGGCTATCAAAGTATACCCCCGATCGATATACGGTTGAATCGCTTCAGCGGTCACTCCGAAATACCCCAGCGGGATTCCGGCGGAAAGGCAGGATTGGGTGACTTTTCCAATGGCATCAACGACGACTGGATCATCTATCAACCCCATTTTTCCCAAACTCGCAGACAGATCATAAGGCCCAAGGAGAATCGCATCGATGCCTTCCACCTTTGATATCTCATCTATATTTTGAACCGCCAGGGCACTTTCCACCTGCACGATCACCGTGACCCGATCATTGGCACTTTGTAGATAATCTTTAAACCCGAATCCATATCCATGTGCTCTCGCCAGCCCGACTCCCCTGCTTCCAGAAGGAGCATATCGAGACCAACGAACCACATCGGCAGCTTCCCCTGCCGTATTTACCTGAGGGGCAATAATCCCGGCAGACCCCAAATCCAACACTTTCTTGATGAAAACTTCCTGAGCTGAGGGCACACGGACAATACAGGGAGTCCGATGTCCCACCGCCTGCAGAATCCCCACGATATCGCCGATTTCCAACGCACCGTGCTCTCCATCGATGAACAACCAATCAAAACCCGCATCCGAGAGGATTTCAGCGATGGCTGGAGATGGCACCGATACGATCGTCCCAATCAAGGTGTCCTTTTTTTTCAGTCGTTTTCGAAAATCTGCAATCATAACACGTGTATTAAATCAATCCACTCGAAAGCGGACCAACGCTTCCTCGTTCAATTCTATTCCTAAACCCGGTTTTTGCGGTAATGGTATTTCTCCGTTAATCATTTCCAGTTCATCTACAACAAGTTCTTTTCTTAAATCAGAATCGCACAGCTCAGCTGGAAGAAACTCAATATAAGGACAATGATCCGTAACAGAAGCAAGATGAGCCGAAGCGGCAATCCCGATTCCGGTTTTCCAACAATGCGGCACAATTATTCGCTCCCGTTCCAGAGCCATCTGGCAAACACGACGAGCTTCAGTCAACCCACCGACTCGACCGATATCGGGTTGGGCCACATCCACCTGCCCGACATCCATCAGATCTTCAAATTCAAAACGCGTGGTCTGCCATTCACCGGCTGCGATGGGCATGGGCGCTTCTCGATGAAGTTGGGCGTATCCTTTTAAATTGTCGATCTGCAACGGGGTTTCAATAAAAAACAGATTGAGATCTTTCCATGTCTGCAGAGTTCGCAAGGCACGATCCACATCGGACCAGGCATACTGCACATCAACCATCAACACAAAATCATCCCCCACTGCAGTTCTGCAGGCTTCCACCACCTCCGTAGTTCGTTGGTCCGGTTCATTCAATCCGCTGTGGTTATAGGGACCGGTCAGCGTCACCTCTAATTTGGCAGCTTTAAATCCCAATGAGCGGGCGCGAAGCACCCATTCCACCAGAGAATCACGGTATTCCTCAAATGAATTGCCGTTGGGTTGAAGCGAAGCGTAAGGAACAATAACATCCTTCGCTTTAGTGCCGAGCAATTGCCAACAGGGTTTACCGGCAGCCTTGCCTCGCAAATCCCACATGGCCATGTCCAAGGCCCCGATCGCACAGATCACAGCTCCTCTGCGTCCATTCATGGCACTTCCGGTATAAAGCTTTTCCCAAATTTTTTCGGGCGATTCATCAAGGGATTGTCCGACCAACATCTCTTTGAGTCCGAGCCCCATGGTATGGGTGCTTGGGGATTCAATCGCCGCCCTGGCCACCCAAGGATTCACATCCGTTTCTCCAATGCCAACAAGTCCCTCATCCGTTAAAACGCGAACGACAATATTGTCCTGAGCCGATGAAGTCACATCAGACCGAACATCTGGAACCAGCAGGATGTGACATTCGATATCTGTTATGGTCATCCCGGAAAAATGAAGCCTCAAATGAAAATGTAAAGCGCATTGAGTTCCGAGAAGGAAAGAAATGAAAGACTCAAAACAGGAGAACGAGGACGAGGACGAGGAGGATGAGGGCGAGAGCGAAAGAGTTAGAGTTGAGTAATTTCTATCCTCCTCCATAACTTAATAGTGATAGAGTGCGCATCACTGCCATTAGGTTAAGGATTTTCCGCACGCGTTTCAGGGCCATCGTCCCTGAAGCTGGCCGCGCCGAGGCCGGAATATGGAAAGAGTTTATGCAGATTTCAACGATCCCGGCTCAGCGCGCCGGGCTTCAGGGATGTCCGCATTCCTTTGTCTTTTCCTTAACCTAATGGCAGTGGAGTGAGCATCCCCGCGAGCGGCCAATCCTTGGCGTTGAGTGCAACCGCAATTTTATAGCAGAATTGCTCCTCCTTTTAATTCCTTCCAAAGCTTTTAATTCCTGAGGGGAGATCCATGTGTAAAATTCGGATCATTGTAGCCTTGCGATTCAGAATCGTTTTTGAGATTCTTCATGAACCCGGATTTACTGCAATCGATGAAGCGCATGGCCGATCAGCCCACATCTTCCAATTTGGATCCTTTTGTCTTTCGGGCAGGAACTCTTTGCATCCTCTGTTCTGTTTTTTGTTTTATCACAGGAGTTTTCGATGTTTCCGGCAAAGTTGCAAAGAAGAGGGAAGCGCGATTTGAAACCGATGTCCTTCCAATACTTTTATCACACTGCTCAGAATGTCACGGCCGCCAATTGCAAGAGGGGGGATTGGATATACGGGAGACTTCATTCCTGACAAAAGGTGGAAAATCGGGTCCTGCCATCACTCCTGGAAATCCGAATGACAGTTTATTGATTCAACGAATTCGTGAACAGGAAATGCCTCCCAGGGAAAAACTGGCCTCTCACAGCGTCAAACCGGTTGGAGCCGGAGAACTGAAAATCCTGGAACAATGGATTGCCGTCGGCGCTCCAGTTACTGATAAAATAACAGAGAATATATCCGAGGTAATCGATGAAGGCATCCGCACCGAAGACCGTAACCACTGGTCTTTTATCCCTCCTCAATCGATCCAATTTCCCCATGTGGATTTGACAAATAAAACCGGACTTCTTTCGAATCCCATCGACGTGTTTATTGGGGATAAGTTGGAAAAGAAATCCATCTGGTTTTCCGTGGCAGCTGAGCCGGAAACCCTGCTCCGTCGTGTTTATCTTGATCTGACAGGACTGTTGCCGGAGTCCGACGAAATCGAACGGTTTTTGTCTGATCAGGACCCATCGAGATACAGCAAATTGATCGATCGACTCATGTCTTCTCCGGCTTATGGGGAACGCTGGGGGCAATTCTGGCTGGACCTGGCCGGGTATTCCGATTCGGAAGGAGTACAGCATGCAGATCCAATACGCCCTCATGCTTATCGTTATCGCGACTATGTCATCAGGGCATTTAATGCCGACAAACCTTATGATCGCTTTCTCCTGGAACAAATCGCCGGAGATGAACTAACCGATTATGAAGGATCAGGCCAAATCACGGAGGAAATCTATGACAATTTGGTGGCAACCGGCTTTCTGAGAATGTCAGCTGACGGCACCTTTGCGGGCATTACCGGTTTTCTTCCAAACCGGTTGGATGTCATTGATGACCAAATCAGGATTCTCAGTTCTTCGGTGATGGGCTTGTCGATTCGCTGTGCCCGTTGCCATTCCCACAAGTTTGATCCAATTCCTCAACAGGATTATTACCGACTGGCGGCGATATTCAAAGGCGCCATGGACGAGTATGACTGGCTACGTCCCATAAAATCTTCAGTCGGAAAAGCTCGTTATTTGAATCAAGTCCTTCCGAAGGAACGAGAACAGTGGCAAAGAAACGAAAAGGAAATAACAACACAGATTGATTTGTTAAATGAAGAGATAGAAGCCCACAAGAAACAGGAACCCTCAGAGGAAGAAAAAAACGAAACCGATCCAAGAATCAAGGAAATCGAAAAAACAATAAAACAACTGGAAGCAAATCGTCGACCTGAGCCCTTGATCCGGGCTCTTTGGGATCGAGGGCAACCTTCCCCCACCTATTTATTGAAACGAGGTGATTATCGCCGACCTACCAAAATCGTAACACCCGGTGTGCCAAGCATGTTGACCAAAGGCAAATCACACTTCCAGCCATCGCCTCCATGGCCAGGGGCAAAGAAAACTGGAAACCGATTGGCGCTGGCGGGTTGGCTGACAAATCCAGATCACCCACTGACCGCCCGAGTGATCGTCAATCGTCTCTGGAAACATCATTTCGGTAAAGGACTGGTGGAAACTTTGGACGATTTCGGTAAAGCGGGAGCCTCCCCTTCTCACCCTGAACTGTTGGATTGGCTGGCCAGGGAGCTAATTCGAAGTGACTGGAGTCTAAAGCACATGCACCGCCTTATGGTCGGATCAAAAACTTACCGACAATCCTCGACGGCAACCACCGATGAGGCTGACCCAGACAACCATCTATGGTCTCGAATGCCCCTTCGCCGCATGGAAGCTGAAGTCCTGAGAGATACGTTACTTCAGATTGCCGGAAGACTTAACCGGAGAGCTTACGGACAACCTGATGGAATTTCCGCCCGCAAGGACGGCTTGGTCACATCGAATCAAACCAATGGTAGCTGGAGAAGGAGTATTTATGTCATCAAGCGGCGGACAGAAAGATTGACCCTACTAGACAATTTCGATCGTCCCCGCATGAGCCCAAACTGCATTGAACGGGCGGAGTCCAATGTTGCCACTCAAGCCCTGCACTTAATGAATAACAAAATGATTCATGAACTGAGCCAGGCTCTTTCGGCAAGAGTCATGAAGGAAGTCCCCGAATCCATTTCGAATCAGATCGACTGGCTGTTCCAAACAGTTTTCACCCGATCACCAAAGGCATCCGAAAAAGAAGACGTCATTGGCACTCATTTGGAAATTAAAGAAGCTTGGATTAAGGGCGGTGAAAAACCTGAAGTAGCTCTGAAAAAGGCCATGGCGAATATTTGCCATGCTATGATGAATGCCGCTTCGTTTGTCTATATTGACTGAATCAACCTCGGAGCAACATTTTCAGAATAAAATGAAATTCAGCCATCAAATCATTGTGGAAAAATGAGTTTTGCCACCTCCAACACAAAGATTTCCGTTAGGGATGATGGGCTTCGGAAAAGCAATCACCACCCGTTTCCCCGACGAGGTTTCTTTCAACAAGTAGGAACCGGATTACTAGGAACGGCCTTGGCTGATTTGTGGTGCCGCGATCTCTTCGGGAGCGAACTGACCCATATCACGCCGGTTTCCCAGGATTTGACACCCAAGAAATCCCATTTTCAGCCGAAGGCCCGATCCATTATTCATTTGTTCATGAACGGAGGGCCAAGCCAAATGGATTTATTCGACCCCAAACCGTATCTGGATAAACACCACGGTAAATCTTTTTTCGATAAAATCGCAGGCGAAGTGGAAAGCCCTCAATCTGCCGGGGCATTGATGAGGAGCCCGTTCCAATTTTCCAAACATGGGCAAAGTGGTTTGTGGGTCTCAAACGCCCTACCGCATTTGGCAGGGTGTGTGGATGACCTTGCCGTGATCCGTTCCATGTATACGACGAACTTGACTCACGAACCCGCTTTGTTCAAAATCCATGCAGGCCAGGAAATGCCCGGCCTGCCCACTCTGGGAGCTTGGATAACTTACGGATTGGGTAGCGAAAATCAAAACCTTCCCGCCTACATTGTATTGGATGATCCACGAGGTATGCCAGTCAACCGAACACAGAATTGGCAAGCCGGTTATCTGCCTCCTCTCTATCAGGGCACACGATTCCGATCCACCGGATCTCCCGTTCTAAACCTCGAACAGGATTTCGAAGAACCCAACGAAATCACTCTGGCAGAACGCCAACTGATCCAGAGTTTGGATCGTTTACATCAAAATAAGCGACGGAATCATCCACAGTTATCTGCACGTATCGCCAGTTATGAACTCGCGGCCAGGATGCAGCTTTCGGCCAGTGACGCTCTGGATCTTTCCTCTGAATCGGAAGCCACCAAGGAAATGTACGGAATCGGCAAAGAACCCACGGATTCGTATGGACGTCGCTGCCTTTATGCCCGGCGACTGGTAGAACGAGGAGTTCGAATGGTTCAATTGTTCATAGATTTCCAGATATGGGATAATCATACCGGACTCGCTGATGGTTTGAAGGGAGCCTGTCACCGAACGGATCAACCCATTGCCGCCTTGCTTAATGACCTGAAACAACGCGGTTTGCTCGATAACACCCTCGTGGTTTGGGGCGGCGAATTCGGTCGTCTACCTATCGCCCAACTGTCAGGAGATAAGGATGAAAAGAATTCCGGAAGAGACCATAACAAAAATGCGATGGTGACCTGGATGGCCGGAGGGGGAATCCGAGGTGGGATAAGCCATGGAGCCACAGACGAACTCGGGATGAAAGCCGTCGAGGATCGGGTTAGCGTGGAAGATTTCCATGCCACAATCCTCCATCAGCTAGGCCTGCACCACGAGGATCTATTCTATATGAGAAACGGCTTGCGTGAAAGATTGACTGGAGTCAGTGATGCCAGAGTGATTAAAGAGATTCTGGCTTGAATCCGATCAACTATTTCCCCTGAGTATCCAACCTGGAAATACCCTGCATAGTTAATGATTTATTCGGAGGGGAAATCAATTATTCCAAGCTTCCACTCGCGGTATATCGAAAGAAATATACCGTTGCGATGGCGATAACCACCAAGAGTATCGTAATTGCCGTGAACAGGGGAATCTTCTCCGGTTTGCGGTAAGCCATTCCTCCCATTCCAGCAAGACCAAACCAACAGGCCAGTTTGATGAGAATCCAGCCTGGGAATCCGATTTTCATGACGGCCAACAAACCAAATCCTCCAATAAGCATCAATGTTGCCAAAATCCCGGTGATCATCCCCGTCCTTTTTTTATTCTTTGGATCTGGATTGGCAAAGGACTGAAAAACAACAGAGGTCAGGAACACCATCGAGACCACATGCAATATTTGGTATATCTGCACTTTCATGGGCATGGATAAGAGGCCAAGCAGCAATTTTGGTCAACCAAGTTCTTTGGTTTTCTACAAGTTCATCGACAACAGTGTATTAAAACTGGGAGTAATCGAAAAAAATAGGTCTATTTCCCAGTTTTGAAGCATTGGAAGAATATCATGAATGAAGGGGATCGATTTTTGCAAACGGCAAAATATCAAGTTCAGAACACCTGACTTGGGTTGAATTTATTCGGATACCGATTTGAAAATCAGCTTCAGTTCAGTGTCAGGA
>DUCD01000292.1 GCA_012959985.1 Verrucomicrobiales bacterium
CATTAACGCCGTTCTTTCTCGGATTCAGGCAGTCTGGCGCGGAGTGCTTTGGTAAACGTTCCAGTAATTCGGAGACCGAGGCAACCAGGTTACTCCGATCTGGAATTGAATATTGGGCCAAAATACTGGTAACGATTTGATTGGAAATCCCGTCTTCGTCTGCGGAAGCAAACAGTTCTTCGGCGGTGCCTTGAGAATGGTATCGCATCAGTGGAATATCCGAGATGTCGAGCTTCAGTGGAGGCCATTGATCGCACCATGAGCGCCATCTTTTTGCCGCGTCAATATGGCGATCGCGGGCGACGATTCTCAGTACAGCCATAGAGTTGGGAAATTCGCTCAGGCTTGCGCGTTCGTTGGCCACCGTCCATACCTGAGTCAGATGATTGACGTAGAGGCCGCACAGTATCACAAGCCCGTAAAGCACGATGGAAGCTAGTACTTTTGTTCTTGGTTTCCAAAATGGCCGCGGATTAGGCGCCTGTTGATGGTCCACTAGGCGTAACCATCTAGGCAAAACACGTTTGACGCCAGTTTTGAGAAAGGACGTAAAACTTGAGCGAGCACGCGCAAACAAACCAGTGAAAAGGGCTGCCATTCTCACTTTGCCGATCCAAGAGTTCAGTCGTAACTTTTGTGATTCTGAGATTCCGTGGAACATATAAACCATTAATAATACTAGTAATAAATATACGGTCCCGCAGCTTATTAAGAGAATTTCCGAATGTGTCCATTCCGATAGTCCACCAGATGGAAACATTGATGGGGAAAGGAGAATAAGGAGAATAAGAGAATCGATTCCTATTAAAAAAAGGATTAGGTAACCCAAATAAATTATCCCGCATGAGTGTTGTTTGGTTATTCCTATGTGAAAAATGAAACTCATAGTCAGGAGTTGAACAACAATTGCAGTAAGAATTAAGTCATCTACGAGGGTTTCACGCTCGTAAAACAAAGTCATTACTAATGAAAAAAATGAAATGATTAAGATTGCATATAAATGCTTGAGTCTTGTTAAAACGACAAAATTTTCAATTACTGACTTCTTTTCCGAGCAATATGCGTCCTTCACACTGGAAGAAAGGGTATTGAAATTAGCTTTTTTAAGATTATGAATATGACCCCCACCACCGAATTCGTCAACGAAAGTCAACGAATTCATTAAATTCGTCTGCGAAAATCAATGAATTCGTTGACGAAAATCAACGAGTTCATTAAATTCGTCTGCGAAAATCAATAATATCAACCAAATATTTTTTCCAGATAATTACATAGTTCAAAACGGCCACACAAAGAATAGGCCAAGCTACACTATAAACTAAAACCTTATCCTCGGGAAGATATATGAAAGTAGATAATATGATCCATGGGCCCGCAATTATTAAACTGATAATTGCCGCTAACCTAAATGCTATTTCTGAGTAATACTTTATAACATTGTTCCGCGCTTCTTGTTTCCAAGTTGAAATCACCTTAGGAAGAACACTCTTGAGGCTGTTTGATAAAACTTGGATTTCTGTGATTGTTTTTGTATTGCTAGCTGTAAGGAAATCCTTAAGGATCAAGTTAAAGGGTGTATCATTTATTGTAGTAGGCCAATCGGGTGTTATTGGTTTCGAAAAATCCTCGACAATCAATTGGTAAAAAACAACTCCAAGCGAATAAATGTCCGAAGCCGGTGATGCGGTTTTGCCGGCCAACAGCTCAGGGGCAAGATACATGTAAGTTCCGGCCTGAACGGGTTCTCGTCCTGCGGCCATAGTCTCGGTGAACCCGCTCTGAGTCACTCCGTTCAGCACTTCCTGCGAAACCACCTGACCGATTCCGAAATCTGTCAGACGCACATGGATGGATTCCGGATCTTCCCTTTTTCCTGAGATCAGTAAATTAGCCGGCTTGACATCCCTATGAATGATTCCGGATTTGTGTGCTGCGCCGAGGGCTTCAACGGTCTGTCTGATTATCTCGATTCGGACCGCCAGGGAAACTTTACCGATACCGCCCTGATCCGCGCACCACTGCTTCAGATCCTTTGCCTCCGCATAATCCATGATCAGGTAAAACGGAGCTTCATCGAAATACACATCCTGCACCCCGACAATATTGGGATGCCGTCCCACCTTCTCCTTGAGCACCCTGAACAATGTCAGCTCCCGTTTCAAGGACCGCACCCGATCGGCTCTGAAACAGAATTTAAAGACCCTCTTTTCGTCCAGCTTACGGTTGTGCCCCACCCAGACTTCACCGAAACCACCTTCACCGAGCTTTTGCTCCAGCAACCACTGAGTACCCGGCACGGTGATTCCGACCGCAGGACGCCATCCGAGCACCGGTTCTCCATCGAGGGGTTGGCACCTGCTTACTTTTTCTGAATCCGGCGGTGGCAGGAGTGGCGCTATGCCTTCAACCCCCACTTCGCAGATTTCGATGGGATCCTCGACACCTTTAAGTTTGTAGAGGCCGTGATTCACCCAGTTCAACGAGCCGTCTGCATCAGTGTTTTCGCCCCTGATCACTTGCCTGGCGCTGTCGAAGGCTGTCCGACCAAGAAGAATCTGCTCAGGCTGAGCCAGAGACATGATTCGGGCACAGGTATCGATCTGAAGCCCGAACAGATCGCGGGGAATAGGGGAGTCCTCATTCTGTTCCTGAATCATTACCTCGCCGACATGGATTCCGATTCGGTCTTGAATGTTGATACAATGTCTGCTGCTGAAAGAGCGCAATTGATATTGGATTCGAAGTGAAAACCGAGTAGCGTCTGAAGGTTTTGTGAACACAATGAAGAAGGAATCACCGGCAGTGCTGATTTCTTCGCCTTCGGGAAAAGCTTTCAGAATCTCTCTGACAAGGCGATGATGGTCCATCATCAACGTGACCGCTTTCCGATCGCCCAGATCCTGCTTGAGACGAGTGGATCCAACCATATCAGTGAACACCAAAGTGAGCAGCGCAACGTGGTGGCGTTGCTGGAACTGAGCTACCTGTTCTCGCTTGGATATGGCGGATTCTGTATCCATCAAATTCCCCTGTAATTAGGTTCTAGGCCATTCAGTATTCCAACCCGAATGTCTCAAAGATTTTGCTGTTACTCAGGCCGTAAATTTGGCGAATTGTTCCTATGAAAAAAAATTACTACAACCCCATCCATCACCCCAAACAAAACAGAGTATAATCAGGGGTGCTCTGAATTTCCAGACCTCATTTCCTGTATCCCGTAAGATCCCAAAAGTCTCTTACCATATGG
>DUCD01000293.1:0-6111 GCA_012959985.1 Verrucomicrobiales bacterium
GCTTCAGGAAATCGCCGGGACTTATATTCCAGCCCATCAAGTCCGACAATTTCAGCCCCTGGGATTTTCCGAAAACTTGATGCCGATCAGTATAGCCCGCGTTCTGGATGGAGGCGCGACCGACACGGGGCGTCCCTATTTCGTAATGGAACTCGTTCAGGGTGTCGTCATCACTGAGTTCTGTGACAAGAATAAACTCTCCGCCAAAGAACGGATTGAGCTCTTCACTCCCGTGTGCCAAGCGATTCAGAGCGCTCATCAAAAGGGAATCATTCACCGCGACGTCAAACCCTCCAACGTTCTGATCACACTCCACCACGGAGAACCGATGCCCAAGGTCATTGACTTCGGTATCGCCAAGGCGATCTGGATTGGATCACGATGAAGTGCCTGGAGAAGGACCGACGGCGCCGATTCGAAACCCCGAGCGAAATTGCCGCGGACTTGAAACGATACTTGACGAACGAACCCGTCTCCGCCGCCGCTCCGACGTTCTCATATCAATTCCGGAAACTCCACCAGAAGCATAAAGTGATCGTGCGATCCGCAATGATCGTTTCGACTGTTTTACTCGCCGCAACCATCGTCAGTGCAGCGCTGGCAGTGCGGATGAACCAGCTGCGAAAAGAGGCAGAAGTCGCCAAAAAGGCGGAATTCGAGCAGCGTGCCGAAGCCGAAACGGAGCGTGATCGAGCCACAACGGCTGAGCAGGAACTTCTGAAGCGTTCGGTTGAACTGGAGGAGCGTTCGGTTGAACTGGAAAACAATCTCTATGTCTCGGATATGCTCGCAGTCGAAGACGCTGTTGAAAACGAAGAGTTCGTCCGGGCGGAACAGCTCCTGCTTCAACATCGAAGCGAACCCAGCGGGAATGATCTCAGAGGGTTCGAATGGCGTTATTATTGGCAACGGGCACAGGGAGAAAAGTTGGATTCGTTTAAGGCGCATCATGGCGCGATCTATCAGATTGAAATTCTAAACGACGGTAAACATCTGATCACCAGTGGTGGCGACCGGAAGATCAGGCTTTGGAACATCGCTGATCATCAACTCATACAGGAATGGGATTTTCGTCGCACTTCATTCGCAATCTCCCCCAATGAACAATACCTGTGTTTCATGGAACCCGAGCTAGGGCTTACGATTTGGGATCTTCAGGCGAACCGATTGATTCGAAGCGGAGGCCATGTCGACAAAGAATTAATCCGTTTCGTATTCACGTATGACAGCCGAAATCTAGTTTTGCAGGGGCGGCCGGATCCCCAGTCCGAAGAGAGTTTTTTCACGATTGAGGAAGCCCTTACAGGGGATGAGATATTCACACCCGAAGGCTATGTGCTCGATTTTGCAGTATCGCCGACAGCCCCTCTCCTTTACACGATTCGCACGGCCAGGCAATACATTTTCTCCTTTACCCAGGAGTTGCCGAAAGATGATCCTCCTCAAGCTTACCTGTGGGATTACGAACAACAGGAGCTCATTCACCCTCCGGTAGATTCCTACTTATTTGGCGTCGCGTTTTCACCCAGCGGAGCCTATGTCGCGATGAACGATTCCACTCCTCCCTTTAATCCCAACTCCATCGTCAATATTAAACTATTTCGCGTCGCCACCGGTGAAAAAATCTCTACGCTTCAGAACGCCGACGCAGAAGTTGCCGGCTCCATGGTTGCGTTCTCAAGTGACGAAAAATATATCGCTGCGCCGACTCGGATTCATTCGAGTAGAATCGGTGTTTGGGAGATTGCCACCGGAGAACGCATCGCTTTGCATACCGGACACACCCAAATGATCAGAGAGTTCGCCTTTCATCCTCTGTCCGATGAAACACTGATCACAGCCTCTAAAGATGAGACCCTGCAATACTGGAATTGGAGGGAAGATGAAATCCTCAATAGATTTACCGGTCAGATGAGCGAGATCACCCATTGACTGGTTTCCCTATCAGCGCGATACATTTGTCACCCCGGCTTTTGCCGGTTACATTTCCGGGCATAGTGCTTTTAGCCGTGCGGCAGCTGAAGTTCTAACCCACATGACGGGCAGTGAGTTTTTTCCTGACGGCATGGGGGCATTTGTCGCTCCGATGAATCAGTTCCCACACTTTGAGAAAGGACCCATTGTCGAGATTTCCCTGCAATGGGCAACCTATTTCGACGCTTCGGACGAAGCCGGTTTATCAAGGATTTACGGAGGTATTCACGTGCCTGCAGACGACGGTCCCTCCAGAATTGTGGGATCCCGCTGCGGTATCGATGCATTCGATCTTGCTAAGAAATATTTTGATGGATCCATTCTGAACGAACAACCTAATGTCGTGATCACGCCCGACAGCATGGGGAGATTCAATCTCGAATGGAATTCCTCGAGAGGTATGTTCTACGAACTTCAATCCAGTGCCACGATCGGGGGTGACTACTCCGGCGACGGTTACACACGGGCCGGTGAAATGCGCATGCAAACGTCAGTGACGCCAAGTGGAGACGCTGTTCGTTTCTATCGTGTTCAGAAATCCTCAACGCTCTAAGACGGAATCGGTGGTGGGAAATCGGTTGTTTGAGATTGATCACTTGTTAACTAGTCGGCCCTGAAAGTCCGCCGTGGAAAGGTGCGAGCCTCCAGTGGCGGAGGTTAAAGCCCATCCGGCAACTTTTGCTCTAACCAGTAGCCGACGAGGCATGCATAGAAGTAATGAAGCGTCTGAAGCCTTAGGTGTAAAAGGCCCGGAAAGAGATGCGGGTCAGCGAACCCCACTGCCATTAGGTTAAGGGTTTTCCGCAGGTGTTAATATCGGCACCCCTGAAGCTGGCCGCGCCGAGGCCGGAATATTGAAGAGAAGAATGCCGATTTCATTGATCCGGGGTCGACGCCCCCAGCTTCAGGGGTGCCTGATTCCTTAACCTAATGGCAGTGCAGCGAGACCTGACGGTTGAACTTCCCGTGTGTCAAGTCTCGATCCATTCGGTTAAAGGTGAAGTCGATCCCGAGTCAACGGTGGAAACCAAAGGAGTTGTTCGCGACACGGTTTCACTTGGATTTTCAAATTTCCTTCAATATCGAACTGTTCTTATTCACAGGGAAAAGCCTATGGATTCTTTCTTGGACGCAACCCTCGGTGGTTGCGTAATAATTGAATCCGAGTTCTAATGTTCACCGATGAGCCAAGTGACGCAGATATTGAATTCGTTGAATCAGGGCGATCTTCAGAGCACCGACGAGTTATTGCCATTGGTTTACGATGAACTGCGGCGCCTGGCGGCGAGCAAAATGGCGCGTGAACGGCCCGGTCAAACTCTTCAGGCAACAGCGTTGGTTTACTGAATCATATCTGGTTGAATCTTGATATTTTTCAAAAACCTATTAATCTGTGACAGCGATACTCGGTGAATGAAAACGTTTCTGATCAGGTTCTGAAATTGAGAAAGGGAATAATTCTCTTTGGGGATTCTCTTGGAGTTTGAGGATCCGGTTTCATTCAAGGTAATCACCTGCCACTCGAGGGCAGCGAATCGTCGGCAACATGGCAGAATCTGTTGGAGGTAAAAATCCGGATGTTCAGACAACGACGGCACAGCCTGTCGAGTGGTTGGAGCTCTATGGGGATTTCTTGTATCGCTACGCGGTCAGTCGGGTGTTTTTAGCTGCTGTCGCCGAAGATCTGGTTCAGGAAACCCTGATCGCCGGTATTAAATCCTTTCATAAATTCGGTGGACGTTCTTCCCTGAAGAGTTGGTTGACCGGTATCATGAAACACAAAATCCTTGACTACTTTCGAAAGGTCAGTCGGGAATTGCCCGGTAGTCGCGAATTCTCCGATGATGTTCATGGTGCCTGGTTTGACGAGGATGGGCATTGGAATCGTGAAATAGATGTTGCCGGAATGGATTGGGAGCCGGATCCGAGTCAGGTGCTGGAGCAGAAAGAATTCTGGGGAGTTCTGCAGAGCTGCTTGAGTCACCTGCCTGCGAAAAGTGCCCAGGCATTTGTCCAGCGTGAAATGGAATTGCAGGCGCCGAAAGAAATCCTTAAAAATCTGAACATTACGGAATCGAATCTTTGGGTCCTGCTTCATCGGGCCCGAAATCAACTGAGGCGATGTCTCAAAGTTAACTGGGTGGATCTGAATACCGAGAAACAGAAATGATCCGAAACCTGATACAATCGGTAATGAAGGGATACCGCTGGCTGGATCGGCGCTACAAGGCTGGCTACAACGCCATCTTCTTTTCCTGCGAAGACATGATGAAACTTTCCTCGACGTCAATGGATAGGAAATTGACTTTGCGGCAACGTGTAACGCGGAAAATCCATTTATTCCTCTGCACCTGGTGTCGACGTTACGAACAACAGCTTAAGTTCCTACGGTGCAACATCCAGCATTTTAAAGAGGAATTCCCCGAACAGGGTGAAACTTCATTGTCCCCTGAGGCGCATAATAGAATCCTGAAAGAGATCCGGAAATCCTAAGTCCCGGGGAAGGACGATCCTGTGGTTTCAAAGGTTGATACTCGGGTCTGTTGGAGTTCACGCTTCAGCATGTTGAGTGACTGCCGTAGAAAACACGCTGAAGCGTGAACTCCAACAAATAGTCTCCTCTCAATCGACGGGCCTTTCGATAGTGTCGTTTCACATGTGGATTTCTTTCAGAATATTCTTTTTTTCTCCTTCGATCGCAGTATTGGTTTGATCTTTTTCCCGAATTGCCAACACTCATTAACCATGAATTGTCACCGATACTTTTTTGTTTTTTTGATTTATTGTATTGCTGGAGCCGCGACCGGGATTTCCCAATCCGAGCCGCAGGCTAGTTCTACTGACACCTCGACCGGGACCGAAGTCCTTGCCGGTCATTCCTATCATGGCGAAGCGTTCAATGAAGGGCCTCGCCAAAAAGCTTATTTCATGGAGGGTACGGGCAAAGTCGATTTCCCCATTTCCACTCGAAGTGAAGAGGCACAGGCTTTTTTCAATCAGGGAATCGGACAGTTGCACGGATTCTGGTATTTCGAGGCGGAACGGACTTTTCGGCATATTGCCTCCTTCGAGCCGGATTGTGCCATGGCGTATTGGGGAATGGCGATGGCCAATGAAAACAATGGGAGTCGGGCCAAAGGTTTCATCCAGGAAGCCGTGAAACGCAAGGATTCGGTGACGTTGCGCGAACAGATGTGGATAGAAAGCCTTTCGGGTTTATTGTTGGACGATAAAGAAAAGGACAAAAAGAAACGGAGACGGAAGCATATCCGTGATCTGGAAAAAATCATTCTGGACTTCCCGAACGATCTTGAAGCCAAAGCATTTTTGGGCTTGAAGCTTTATCAGTTCAATCGGGATGTTCCCATCAATAGCCATTTTGCCGTCGATGCGCTACTGAATCAGGTGTTTGATAAAAATCCAATGCATCCGGCTCATCATTTCCGGATTCATTTATGGGATCGTGAGAAACCGGAGATCGCGTTGAGTTCGGCCGCGAGATCCGGACAGGCCTCTCCTGGTATTGCTCATATGTGGCATATGGCGGGGCATATCTATTCAAGGCTGCATCGCTATAACGATGCAGCCTGGCAGCAGGAAGCGTCCGCCCGAGTCGATCACGCCCACATGATGCGGGATCTTGTCCTGCCCGATCAAATTCACAATTACGCCCACAACAATGAGTGGCTGATTCGGAATCTAAATCATGTCGGTCGAGTCAAGGAGGCAATGGATCTCGCCAAAAACATGATCGAGTTACCGCAGCATCCAACATACAACACATTGAGTCGTCGGGGCCGCAGCGCGAGTTATGGACGACAGAGGATGTTGGAGACTTTGGAACGTTATGAACTTTGGGAGTCTATCATTGATCTGAGCGAAACCATTTATCTGGAGGCTTCCGATATACCAAAGGAACAGCGCCGCAGAGCTGTCAGCCTTGGTTTGGCGTATTTGGCTACTGAAGATTCTGGTGAGCTTACTGGATTGGTGGAGGAATACCGGGAAATGCATCGGGAAGCGGAAGATGCATTGAAAGCGTTTGAAAAGGTGAGTGTGGGAGATGCTGCCGGGGACGAGGGCCTGGAAAGGGACGAGAAGGCGGACGAGAAGGCGGACGAGAAGGCGGACGAGAAG
>DUCD01000293.1:6322-10486 GCA_012959985.1 Verrucomicrobiales bacterium
AAGGATGTTGAATCGACTTTACAGGCATTGAAGTGTTTCCTGGCAATTCTTGAGAAGGATTCTGAAAAAGCATCGGAGATGATGGGCAAGCTTAAGGGATTTAACAGAACCATCAAAACCAGGCTCTGGGATTGGGTTGGCAACCTTGAAGAAGCTGAGAAGGTGGCGGAAGCGGATTACAAAGCATCTCCTGGTCAGGTTGTTCCACTTGCTAATTTGATCGACTTGCTTCATCGCAATGGGAAAACCAAAAAGGCGGAAGAACTTTTCCATGAACTGCGTGGGATTTCTTCGACCATCGACATAGAGGCGGTGCCATTTCAGCGATTGCGTCCCCTGGCAAAGTTGCTCCTGCTGCCCGATGATTGGAAAGTGCCTGCTGTTCCTTCAGATGATTTGGGAGAACGACCGGCACTGGATGACTTGGGGCCATTCCGTTGGCAGCCAATGCCGGCTCCCCCATGGAATCTATCGGACGGATACGGAAATCAATTCACTCTCTCAGATTACCGAGGGCAACCGATCGTTCTCATTTTTTACATCGGTTACGAGTGTCTGCATTGTGTTCAACAGATTCACAAATTTCTGCCGAAGCAGAAAGACTTTGAACAGGCCGGCATTAAGCTGGTTGCCATCAGCTCCGATACGCTTGAAAAATTAAAAAGTTCATTGGATAAGTTCGAGCTGGAGGATGATTCCCAACGCTTTCCTTTTCCACTGCTCTCGGATTCGTCGTTAGAGGTTTTTAAGAAATACCGGGCGTATGACGATTTTGAAAAATTTGCACTGCATGGAACTTTCCTGATCGACGGGAAGGGATTGATTCGCTGGCAGGATATCAGTTACGAACCCTTCAACGATGCAGAATGGTTGTTGAAGGAAGCAAAACGCCTGTTGAGTCTTTCGTCAGTGCTACCCCAACTTTCCCAGAAATAATTCGGATCCCAGCAGATCTCCCGGGAGAGGGGGGAGTGCAGGGATCGGTGAATTTGTATTTTGTGTTGTAGCGTGCGCTGTCCCCAGCGCATTTCCAGTGGAACCAGCAGCTTGTTTCGGCTGAGGACAGCCGACGCTACAGCAAATTATTCCCCGCACTTTTAATCACATGGCGCCGTGCTAATGCATGGCGGTGGGTAGCTTACCCTTTCAAGCCCAGATGGGCTCTGGCGTAATCGAAACACTTAAGGTTGTTCCGATGTTCAAACACCAATCGGTCTTCCGGGGTGAGGGTTGCTATCTGGGGCAGAGGATTGGGTGAAGCATTCTTTCGGACCATGGTCAGTGTGTCTGCCAGGCGTTTGCCGGGTACCTGTTCGAATGTAGCCCAGTATTTTTTTGTCAGACAGGGTATTTTTAAAGGATCCCTTGTAATCATTTCCAGGTTGTACTGGACGGAGGAGTTTTCCTTTTCGACCAAGGTCATGATTTCTTTCAGATCCAGAAATCCTGCACCGAAGGGAACCTCGGACAGGAGGAATCCATTTTCATATTCCTGAACGGCCATGTCCTTGAAATGGATGGTGAGAGTGAACTTCGCAAACGCTTTCGCTGTTTCGATCGGGTTTTCCATTAAGGTAATGCTGTTTCCTGTATCCAGGCAGACACCCAGGTGTTCACTGTCGAAGTGTTCAAGCAGGTCCAGCATATCGGGGATACGCCAGTCCTTGTGGTTTTCAATCGCTAATTTTACCCCGTGCCTCCGGACGATCGGTTCTGCCAATTCCAACGATCTCAGCGAACGTTGACGAAATTGTTCAAACTCCTCAGCTTCATTAAAGTCTTCGTATCGGCGTCCGCCAATCGCCGTGCGGAGGATTACGGCTCCGGCTTCCCTGGCATTTCGGATGTTCTGCTCGAAACGATCCAGTTCGGTATCTGATTTGGGTAAACTGATCTGTCCTTCCAAATACATTCCGTAGGATTCTCGACGGTCTCTCACTTTTCTGGCGAAGGTCTGTTCCCATCCCCTTACTCCAACCTGTATTCCCCCCGCATCTAGGGCATGACATTGGTTCAGAAAATCCAGGGCGGAATCCAGCGGAGGAAACTTGTCGTTGTCTCGGCGTCGGTGGCGACGGTTCCAGAAGGAGGCTGCCGAAACCCCCATTTTCTTCCTCATTGTGGCGCTTTGGGCCCCTAGAAGTGATGGAGGCATCAGGGAAAGAGTTGTTGCACCTGCGAGTTGACCGATCATGGTGCGGCGTGTGATGGTATTGGATGTCGGGTTAAGGGGTTCCGAACTTGTGATTACCGTTGGATGATTCATGAAAATAAGGGGGATTTTCAATGGAACTAGATGGAATTCAACCCGTTTTGTCAAGTATCAGGCCTCTCCCTAGACCCCTATTACCTTATCGGACCTGCCTTTTGTATGACCCTGAATTCTTACAGAATTGTGAATCCTCATAGAAAAACCTATATTTTGTGAAATTAATCATTTTCAAACAATCGATTTTACCATTATCCTGCGCCCGATGATTACCCCTGAAACGAACACTAAAAAGTCGGGCGACTTGAGTCGTCGCCATTTCATGCGAAGCTCCTCGTTGGCAGTAGGGGCAGCAGCTGCCTACGGACCCTTTATTCTCAGTGGACAGAATCTGAACAGTAAAGTTGCTCTTGCGGCGATCGGTGCCGGTGGTAAAGGCAAAAGTGATACCGATAATGCCGTCAGTTGCGGTGCGCATGTCGTTGGATTGTGCGATATCGATGCAAATACTCTTAAAGAGCGTGGCGAAAAATACCCTAAAGCCAAGCTGTTCAGAGATTTCCGTGAAATGCTTCACTCGATGGGTTCCTCCATCGATGCGGTGACCGTTTCTACACCGGATCATATGCATGCGACCGCCAGCCTCCTGGCAATGGGAATGGGCAAGCACGTCTATTGTCAGAAACCTCTCACTCAGTCGGTTTATGAAGCCCGTCAGATGCGGAGTGTGGCTGCCAAGACCGGTGTGGCGACTCAGATGGGAAACCAAGGCAGTGGGGAGCATGGACTGCGCCGTGCGGTTGAATTGATTCAGTCCGGAATTCTAGGCCCTGTCCGTGAGTTGCATGTCTGGTCGAATCGGCCGGTCTGGCCGCAAGGTATTGATCGACCTGAAGGTCGGGATCCTATTCCGGCACATGTCGATTGGAATCAATGGCTTGGTCCTGCGCCGTGGAGACCTTACAAGGAGGGAGTCTATCATTCTTTCAAATGGCGTGGTTGGCAGGATTTTGGAACCGGTGCATTGGGAGATATGGCCTGCCATACGGTGAATATGCCCTTCCGCGCCTTGAAACTCGGTTATCCGACAGTAGTTGAAGCTGAGGATCATTCCGGAATCAACTCCGAAACATACCCGCTGAATTCACGGATTCGGTTTGAATTTCCGGCACGAAAAGGAATGCCACCTTTGAAATTCTGGTGGTATGACGGTGGATGGAAACCTTATTCTTATCATACCAAAGAAATTACCGCCACGATGGGCAAGGTCTCTAATAGCGGATGCTTGGTAATCGGAGATCATGGTAAACTTTACTCACCGGATGATTATGGGGCACGTAGCTACATCGCCATGAACGGCGAAAAGAAATACAAAGGTTTCCTCAAACATCCGGTCGCGGCAAATATTCCGGAAACCATCTGGCGTTCCCCTGGACATCATCAGGAGTGGATCGACATGATCAAGGGAGTTCGTCCAGCCTATTCCCAGTTCGACATCGCCGCTTACCTGACGGAAATCATTCTTCTTGGTTGTATTGCCCTGAGAATCGGTAAACGCCGCATGGAGTGGGATGGTCCGAACATGTTGTCTCCGAATATTCCGGAAGCAGCTAAATTCGTAAGGCGTTATCCAAGAACATTCTAACGAATTTCTAAGCTCACAACTTTAAAAACTCAACCCGGATTCGACTCTGAAGTCGTTTCCGGGTCTTTTTTTGTCTGCTGAAATTGGGAGAAGGCGTCACTGCCATTTTGTTAAGCCCCGATCTTCGAGTAAATCGAGGATTGAGAAAAATAAACACCGAATCCGCTTTGCCCCGCCCGAAGTAAGCGTTGAAGAATGATGGGTAGACATCCGAAGGGTTGGAGAAATACTCTTACGCATCAAGTTTTCGGATTTAAACCTCGGAATTCTTCACAAACTTGATGCCGGGCAGAACAGGGTACCTGAAGGT
>DUCD01000293.1:10633-15070 GCA_012959985.1 Verrucomicrobiales bacterium
AGCCCATCACGTCCGACAATTTCAGCCCCTGGGATTTTCCGAAAACTTGATGCCGATCAGTATATACTGATTTCCGATGCCGACGGTTTTCATCCAAAGTGGCTATCGAGTGAGCTTTTATAGTTATGATTTGGCTGAACGCATACATGTCCACGTATTCAAGGCCGGGTCCGAATGCAAGGAATGGATGGATGATTTGACCATTGCTTTTAGCCGCGGATTCAGGTCTCACGAGATCGCTGAAATCCGACGAATAGTTTCAGATCGTCGTAATGAAATTGTCATCAAATGGCAGGGACATGAACGAACTTCAAACCAGTAAACCCATTCAAATACCACCTGCTGTCAAGGAAGTGACCATCAATGGGGAGATTCTGGGGTTTCACCTGGAGGATGGTCGATTCATCAGCGTAGCAATCGGTTTTTATCCCACCCTGGCCTTGGCGACTGCAGAAGAACGCGCCAAGTTTGATATTCATGGCTCGTCAGTTTACTGGCCGGATTTGGATGCGGATATTGGAGTGGAAGGACTTCTGGTTGGAGCGGTGGAGCATCATCATTATGCTCGAAAAGCCGTTGAACGCGCCGTCCGATTAGGGCGTCTTCCGGCAAGTGCTCTGGAATCGGATGACGCCCTGCCGAGAACTGGGTAAGAGCAAGCGGGAGGCTTGCTTGTTTCGGGATCATTCCAATAGTCGTCTGGAACAGGAATTCGACCCTGTTGTTCTAAATGGATTTCAAATAAGCTAGAAGATCTGCAAGGTATTGGGGATTGCCCAGTCCCAATTGTTCGGCTCCCAGCATCAGGGACCGTCTCAATCGTTTTTGAGATTTAATCCGGTTCTTGGGAATCATTTGCGTGACGCCTCCCTGGGAGATTATCACCACCGGGTCGCTGTTCGAGACAATCAATCCATCGATGGTGATTCCGTCGGTGGTCTTGATTTCATAAGCGTTATAGCCGTGAGCGATATCCGCCGAGGGATCAATGATGGAAGTTAATACAATTTCGCTGGTTTGTGTTTTTGCCCAACCGGTGAGTTCAGGACCGACGTCGATTCCAATACCCTCGATTTTGTGGCACATGTAGCAGGCAGCGGAGATGAGTTTTCCCTGGACTGGATCTCCCTTGAGCTTGAGGATTTCTGAAACCGGAGGGAGTTGGGACTTCGTCGGTTTGGGAGTCGTGAGCGACATCAGTTGGATTTGGTCGGGGTCGTAGATTCCCCTTTTCTTCAACTCGGCATTGACTCCGTAATCCTGCCAGGCACCGTCCTTACGGTTCAGCAGCCACCAGACAGCTTCATTTGAAACGGGGTCTGTGGTTTGTTCGGCGACCGTTAGGATGGTGTTTACCGCTTCTCTGGATCCGATGTAGGCCAGTGCCGTCAAAGAAGCCTTGCGACTTATTTCAGTCAAGCTTTCGGATAGGACTCTTGTGGAAAAACCGGGGGTCGACTGTTTGGGGTGAAGTCTCCAGGCAATGCCTGCAAAAGCCCTGGACCATTGAATTGGATCTTCATTGTCCGAGGCTGAAACCATGGAGTCATAAACCTGAGATTCCTTCCCAGTACACCCGGTACCGAAAGCTTCAAGATAAGAACGGTCTTCACCGTCATATCCTTTTGATAGGTTCAGCAATATATTCCGGGATTGATCAAAAGGAATGTCCCTCATGGCGAGCGCGACTTCCCGTCTCACTGCGGAGGAAGGGTCTTTGGACATGCGTTCTGACATGCTTATCAGATTATGATTTTTGTGCCGAAGCGCGCGATATGCCGCCACCCGAATCATCGCGTCATCGTGTGCCAGTAACTTTTCCACTTCAGCAGTTCCTGGTTCTCCGAGGTCAGCCAGGATCCAGATAGCTCGCGCCGCGAAGTAAGGCTTCTCGTGGCTCAGTAGATTCTTGACCGCTTCAAGTGAAGCCTTTCCTCCTGCTCTCAACGCCGTCGCTCCCAGATTACGAACATTGACGGAAGGGCTTTTCAGAGCCTTGATCTGCCCGTCCACTGTCGTCAGGTCAAATTGGGGGATGACCGGTTTAAAATCTTTCGGAGCGATTCGATAAATCGCGCCTGACAGAGTATTATCATAATCACCGTGTCCGCCCACGCGTGGGTCGTACCAATCGGAAACGTAGATGGCGCCATCCGGTCCTACGGCGACATCCGATGGACGGAACAGAGTCTTGGTTTCTTTGGATAGTTTTCCACCTTTGAAATCGGTTCCGGCAAACTCCTTATCCTGGTTTGAAGTTATAAAGTCGAACCGCTCCAACTTGTAACCGGCTCCTTCTGGTTTTGGAAAATAGCCGAACACCACGTTGCGGGCCGGTTCACAGGACAAGAGCATTCCTTCGAAACGACTCCCCAGCGCTCCGTTCTCGTAATAGGCAATCCCGGTCGGGGCGCCGCCCCCATAAACATCTCCCGGGGGCATGGTTCCGGGGTCTTCCTGTCGCCATTCGGCGATGGGTGTGGATTGACCGGGGCGTCGATCTGCCTTCCAACTCCGTTGTCCATCAAAAGAACTGAACCCCGCGTTTCCATATTCCATGAGGAAGGCAGTCCGGCAGGCCGGTGGATCATCATTGTCATTCTGGAAAACGTCCCCAAAAGAGGTGACGGTCTGTTCGTAGCTGTTGCGGAAGTTTTGTCCGATGATCTGGACCATGGATCCATCTGGATTCATTCGGGCTGAAAATCCTCCGACATATACATGACCGTCATCACTTTTCTGTCCGGCTATCTGTGTTGGGTTCCACGGCATACCAAACCCCTTACGTCCTCCGAATGGATTGCCGGGATTATAGGAACTGCCGACTCGAAAGGTCTGGCCTGATTTGTCCGTGAAAACCGCTCCACAGTTTCCTGAATTCCAATACCAACGACCGTCCGGCCCCACCGTGACCGAATGAAGACTGTGGTCATGGATGCGACCATTGAATCCGGTCAGCAGGACTTCTCGGGTATCAATTCCGGGATCGAACTTGAGGTCGCGATTGACGTCGGTATAGACCATCAGGTTGGGAGCCATCGAGACAACAATTTTATTGTCGATGACGGCCACGCCCATCGGACAGCGAAGAAACGGTTCCTGGACAAATACTCGGCTTGAGTCGGCTTGGCCATCGCCATCAGTGTCTTCGAGAATCACAATCCGATCGCCATCGGTATGACGATCAAAATTCCTTCGGTAGTTTACTCCTTCGGCGACCCAGATCCGTCCATCCCGATCAATGTCGATATTCGTCGGATTAAAGAACATGGGAGATTGTGCCCAAACGGTCACTTCCAGTTCCTCCTGAGTGGAGAAAAGTTCGATCGGAACAATATCGCTGGATCCGGTGACTGATCCGGTAAGGAATATTGCCGACAGGCCCAGAAAAGCGATTCGTTCAGTTATCCAGTTTAATTTCTGCATAAATATTCAGACGATGTAGATTAATTTGCATTCAAGACAAAACCTCAAAAAACTTCCCTTTTCAATGCAAATAAGAACTTCTCCAACTGCTTTATTGGGAAAGCCGGTTGAGAAACCTGGGATAGCTTGTCAAGCGTCGGTTCACATAACATACCTCAGAGTGCCATTGCTGTGGCGTGCGCTGTCCCCAGTGCATTTCCAGTGGATCTAGCAGCTTGTTTGGACTGAGGACAGTCGACGCTACAGCAGCACTTCCAGGTATTTTTAATCGCACCCCACATCTCAGGGTGGCATTTGTCACCCTCGGGACCATGACATTAGGTCAATGGGCCCCTGTCATTCAGCTATCAGAATCAGACTGAATGACACTACCCACTTCCATTTCTTCCATGCAAAGTCACTGAGAAAAGAAAATACAAATTATGAAACCATTGTTACCTGTCTTTTTCTTGTTGGCATTATCCCTGCAAATCGCATCGGCTGCAACCCTACTGGTTGATAATGATCCTACCAATCAGACCGCTGATTTTCATTCGTTGACCGAAGCTGTTTCTTCGGCCGAAGCCGGAGACACCATTATGGTCATGCCATCGGCTATCCGCTATCCATCTATCATTTTCACGAAATCCGTAAATCTCATCGAGCCGGGATTCGGCGGACAGGAATTGTTCGGCACTTCACGAGATTTAACGGCTGAGTTGCATCATCTGACATTCACCCCAGGAGTTTCGGGCGTATCGATAATGGGATTCAGAATAACGGGAATTTGTCTTTTCGACGGCGTTGCAAAAGGTACACCGATTAACCCAATCGACAATATTCTTCTGTATCGGAATTTTTTGGGTTCAATAGGCATTCAAATATCTCAAAACACTGATGGGATTCTGAGTAATTTTTTTGTTATCAATTGTTGGATAGAATGTCCGATTAAATTGAGTAAACTAAGCAATGACTATATTCTTACGCATCAAGTTTTCGGATTTAAACCTCGGAATTCTTCACAAACTTGAT
>DUCD01000293.1:15129-15433 GCA_012959985.1 Verrucomicrobiales bacterium
AATCCTATAATCAGTCTCCATACAAAGGTCCCGGTTCAGCGCCCCGGGCTTCAGAGAATCGCGTAGACCCTTGACTCCTGCCTATTAAATCCACCGATTTCAGCCTCGAGAAATTCCGAAAACTTAGCGCTGAGCAGTATGTTTTTGAGCGGTAATCAAGCAGGGCCATGTTTGGGATCCGGATGGGTTTTACGATGAAACCGCCAGGTCAGGATGACCGCCGCCGTTGCCAGTCCGAAGGCGAGACCGATCCAGATGCCCCTTGCCGCGAGATCAACGGAAAAAGCTAGAAACCAGCCTAAGG
>DUCD01000293.1:15466-16323 GCA_012959985.1 Verrucomicrobiales bacterium
CGAAAATAGCGATGAAAGTTGGGATTCTGACATCCGATAAGCCACGGAGTGCGGAGATGGCCACCACTTGAAAACCATCTGCTATTTGAAACAAGGCTGCGATGACCAGAAGATTTGCGGCCAGGTGGATGACTGCCGGATCTTTAATGAATAATCCGGCGATGCATTCTCCAGCCAGAATAAACATGGCAGCGAAAATGCCCATGAGAAGTCCGGCCGCAACGAATCCTACGGTGCCCGTGCGGCGCATTCTGGCATACCTGCCGGCACCCCATGCCTGGCCGACACGGATACACACTGCCATACCGATTCCCAAAGGAAACATGAAGGTGGTTGCGGCGCAGGTGATCGCAATTTGGTGGGCTGCAATGGCGTCGGCGCTGATCCAACCAATCATCACAGCGGCAAAGGCAAAGGCACCGACTTCCAGTAATAGCTGTCCCGCCACGGGAATACCGATTGTCATCAGTTGTCTGAAACAATTTAAATGTAACGCGGCCCACCATGCTTTCGGGTGAAATGGACGAAGGACCTTAGAATTGGAAAGGTAGGCCAGCAGCACCATGCTCATTAAAATCCGGGCGATCAACGTGGCCCATCCGGCTCCCTCGAGGCCCATTGCTGGAACTCCCAGATTTCCGTAAATGAAGATCCAGTTCAGGAAAATATTCAGAGTGACGCCTCCCAACAGAATCAAGGTCGGTTCCCATGGATGATTCAATGCCTCGCTGTATGCCTTTCCCGCTTGTGTCACCAAGGCGGGTAAAATCGAACTACCGAAAAGAATCAGGTAGAGCCCTGCTGCATTCACAACTTCCTGAGGTTGGCCTAATTGTTTCAGTCCGGCGTATCTCATC
>DUCD01000293.1:16551-19549 GCA_012959985.1 Verrucomicrobiales bacterium
TCATCATCGCTAACGGCGGACTTTCAGTCCGAATTTTGAACCTCTGGACTTTAGTCCAGAGTGGTTGAGTCTTCTTTGCTCCAAATTTTTGAGCGGTCAGGACCGATATGGCAGAAAGAATACCGATGCCGAACACCAGGGGAATATGACAAATGGTATTCACCAGAGAGGCAGCGGCCAGAGGCACCACCCCGACTCTTCCGACCATCACGGTGTCGGCAATCCCCAACAGCATCTGTCCCACCATGCCCGCCATGATCGGAATGGCAAGTTTCAGAGTGGCTGCCACTTCTCCGTACCATCGTTTCCAGATTCTTTTCGTTCTTTGATTCACTTAATAATACAATAAACTGCTGTCGCTGTTGAATGGGTAGGGCGTGCTGTCCCCGCGCGCCGCGATATGGTTGGATCGCGCATTCCGCGCGCTGTAAATCGTTCATTCGCCCATCAATCGGCGCGCTGAGGACAGTGAGCCCTACCGAATTAGCCGGATTTCCTCAAATTAAGAGATGTATCCCCGCGCGCTGTAAATTGTTCATTCGCCCACCACTCGGCGCGCTGGGGACAGCGAGCCCTACCGGATTCGTCCGCTTATTCAAGTGAATGGAGATCAGTCAGATCTGCCCCATGTTCCTTAGGCTGGAATGTGAATATTTTTTCCGAAAGATGTTTCATCTGCACTTCTTCTGAGGCACTGTTAGACACGAACAATCCGGGAGTCAAATCAAAGTTGTCAGAGAATGTGTGGGATAAGATCCTGAATAGACTCCGGGATTCAGGAGTCGTATTGAAGTGGATGTAACCGAAGCGCACTTGGAACCATCCTTCACAAGTAGAGCCGATTAACAGACAGCCCACTATGCTGATACAGCTTTGCCTTCACACAAGTATAAGAAAATGGATGAACTTGATTTCCGGTTCGATCCAGACATTCCATGTCCTTTGGATTCTTCTCCTTATTGGGCATATCAACGGCAACCTTGGAGCGTCCTCGGTCGATCCCCAAGGCCTATCCAATCTCAGGACGATTCAGAAACATCTGCAGTTGAATTTAAAGGCTTCCCGGGAGGCAACTGTCGGAGTTGGGTATGGCGGCAGTGGCGTGATTATTTCGAGTGATGGCTATGTATTGACGGCGGCTCACGTTACCGGAAGGGCGGGGCGCACGGTGCGTCTAACTCTCTATGATGGCCGCCGGGTCAAAGCGAAGTCTCTTGGAGTATCGGAGTTCTCGGATTCCGGATTGCTTAAAATAACTGAAGAGGGTGCTTGGCCTTTTGCTCCCATGGCGGATGCCGATTCATCCAGTGCCGGAGACTGGTGTTATGCTCTTGGGCATGCCGGAGGTCTTGATGCCACACGAGGTCCTGTGCTTCGCTTGGGGCGGGTCATCAAAAAACAACGTAATATGATCCGAACTGACTGCCTACTGATCGGGGGAGATTCCGGGGGGCCGTTATTCAATCTGGATGGGCATGTGATTGGAATCAACAGTCGGGTTTCCGAGGATATCGACGATAATTACCATGCCCCGATAGAATCATTTCATCGCCATTGGAAATTCCTGGTCGATGGGAAAACCATACCGGAACGGAATGGTCGCGGTGGAGGATTCCTCGGTGTGCAAACAGTGTCCAGCAACAAAGGATTGGTCATTGAGAGAGTTTATGATGGTACCCCCGCTGCTGAAGCCATGTTTAAAGTCGGAGATGTTATTACTCATGTGGACGGTTATTCCATTGAGTTGCCGAATGAATTGGGGATTGCCATATCCAGCAAGAAACCGGAAGACCAGGTGGTCATACGTTTCCGTCGCAATTCAGACGAAAATTCGGTGGAGGTCGAATTGGGGGAACGCCCTGACGATAATTAGGAAATGTGAAGAAAACGGATATGTCTTATTATATGCGATTCATCGTCAGAACCATGTGCATCCTTCCCTTGTTATTCGTTCTTCTGGACGTCCCGATGACCGTAAAGGCTCAGGATACGAGAGACTACCTTTCGCGTAGGGATCGTACCAACGGCCGGAATACCGTTTCGGCATTTTCCGAGATTACACACAATGCTGGATTGTCCGTCGTAGAAATTCTTTCAGATGATGAAGTGTTATGCCTTGGGACGGTTTGGAATGATCAGGGTATCATTGTTACCAAGGCCAGTGAATGGACCGAGAAGGCAACCATTCGTCTGCAGGATGGAAGTGAAGTTGAACCCGAACTTCAATCCATTGATGGCCGTCTGGATCTGGCCGTTCTGCAAATATCTCCTGACGGACTCAAACCTATTCAATGGGCTGAATCATCTGAATCTGAACTGGGGGACTGGGTAGCTGCTTTTGGTGAAGACATTCGAACATGGGTGGGAGTCATCAGCGCCATTCCCCGAAAAATCAAGAAGATAGGAGGCGCCATGGGAGTGGTACTCGATTCGATACCGGGTCGAAGTGATCGGGTAATCCTCAATAAAATTTATAAAGGCAGCGCAGCAGAAACTGCGGGGCTATTGGAAGGGGATGTGATCCTGAGCATCAATGGAAAGATCATCGACTCAGAAACAAAATTGGTCGAAATGGTGAAAGGTTTTGACCCGGGAAGCTCTCTCGATATCAAAATTGAAAGGGGAGAAAAGGCAATGTCGATAGACCTCGTGCTGGGTTACCGGGCGATCTTTGATTTCACGGATCGCAATATGAACATGAGTGATCAGGCATCCCGAAGACGTTCTGGATTTCCCAAAGTGATCCAACATCATATCCCCCTTAAATACAATGTGATGGGAGGGCCGTTACTCAATCTGAAAGGCGAGGCGATCGGAATCAACATTGCCCGGGTTGATCGGGTCACCACCTATGCCTTGCCACTGGAAATTATCAGGGAAGCTTTGGAAAAAGCATTGAAAGCCGAAACGGCAGACTGAATATTTTCAATACGATCGTCCCTGAAGCTGGTCGCGCCGAGGCCGAAACATGGAAGAATTGTATTGCGGTTTCAAGCAT
>DUCD01000294.1 GCA_012959985.1 Verrucomicrobiales bacterium
CCAATTATACTGATCGGCATCAAGTTTTCGGAAAATCCCAGGGGCTGAAATTGTCGGACGTGATGGGCTGGAATATAAGTCCCGGCGATTTCCTGAAGCCCGGGGCGCTGAACCGGGACCTTTTCATGGAGTATAAACACGTGATTTTCCATGAACGGCCTCAGCGCGGCCACCTTCAGGTACCCTGTTCTGCCCGGCATCAAGTTTGTGGAGAATTCCGAGGTTTAAATCCGAAAACTTGATGGGTAAGAGTATAACTCCTATTCTTTCATATCGTTCTACCAGCCTTCCACAACCTTTTCATGATGATCCAGCCGATCAGATCATCGTAGTGACTGCCAGAGAAAAAAGGCTGTCTTCATTACAAAAGACAAGCTCATTCGGGTAAGTAAACATGTCAGATTGCTGTGATGAATGGATGCCCTGTAATCACTTCGCGGGTATCTCAGGTTTGTAACGGAGAAGGTCGGGATTGGAGCAGAAGGGTGAGGCAGGCAGGCCGACTCGGTTGTAAAGGTTGCAGTTCTGTGGGTTGACAGCATAGGCATATCGTACGGCGGCTGGTTTTGGCAGATCTTTACTCCTGACCGCCACCGTCTTCCCTCGAATGACTGCCTGTGCCGGATGCCATCGGCCTGTTCTGTCTGCCAGCTCAAAATGCGACAATTCTTTTTGAGGAGTTTCTTTCGGATCTGCCAGTCCAGTTTTTGTTGCGATCATCAGGCCCCCCTCTGTATGCGAGAAGTGAACCGTGACTGTTTCTCCTCTGATATCGGCTTGCAGAAACAGAGGTCCACTGGGAGCGATGTCCATGCCGTATTCAACCGCCAGCGCCCATCGTCCAAGCCGTTCACCGACATCCATCTTATTGACCGGATGAATATCATCGTCGAGCAGATCAATCGTGACCACCATTCCACTATGCGGTTGGTCGGCGCTCAGTCGCTGCTGCTCTCGAAGATAGGGCCAGCCAACCCCTGCACCGCTACCGGGTAATTGGACAAAATAGAAGGGCAGTCTTTCCTCACCGATGGCACTTCTCCAACCGTTGATTAACGCGCGCATTTTGTGCCGATAGTCACGCGGATCTTCCCCATCACCGCAGTTGGATTCGCCCTGATACCAGATTACTCCGCGCACAGCGAAGCGAGTGATCGGGGCGATTCGGGAATGAAACAAGCGGCCTGGTAGCCAGTTCGTGTCCCGTGCGCGAACGCCGCCGGGCAATTTCCAGATTCCAGTGAGATCCTCCAGATCTCCCAATTCAAGCTCGCGTCGCAAAGTTGGATGCGATGTAAACGCTTCACGGGGAATGAAAGGCTCAATCGGAGTCCCACCTCGCGATGAATCGATTATGCCCACGGGGACTCCCACTTCACGGTGCAGTATCCGTGCAAAATAAAACGCCGCAGCCGAGAATCCCGCTACTGTGTCCGCTGAACAAACGGTCCAGCCAGTTCCCTCAGGAATATCATTCATCGGTTTTCTGGATTCATCCTCCTTCACCCGCCGGAAGCGGATTGATGCAAGTGCTGCCGCTTTGATATCCTGCTTGGCCGATTCCAGTTTTCTGGATACAGCCCCCATGGTCATCGCCATATTAGATTGGCCGCTGGCGTGCCAGACATCTCCAACCAGAACATCGTTAATCGACAGTGATGCGTCGCCGCTTTGAACCACAATTGCTCGTCCATTCGCATTCCACTCCAGTGGTGTCAATCTGGCATGCCAATTGCCGTTATCTTCGGCTGTCGCGGTAACGGATTGTCCCGCAAACCGAATCGTTATCTGCTGTCCTGCTTCAGCCAGGCCCCATACGGTTACAGACCGATCGCGTTGCAGAATCATGTGATCGCTGAAGATGCCCGACAACCGCAATGCCGCGAATGATTCGGAGTGTCCCGTGAAAACAATCAGTGTGAGAAGCGTTATCGCTAAGTTCGGAAGGATTCGTTTCATAGAACAGACTCGTTTGGGAATGAAGGATGATTGAATGAGTGTCTCAGTGCACCGTCGATTTCGGTTGGGTTATTCAAATCATTTCAGCTGATCAGGTGCCAATTCGCCGATCGATTTTTCCAACTCGGTGGAGTTATTAGCTGGGATGCGACCGGCCATTTCCGGAAGCGGGGTATCGAATTGGTAACCGGGTTCAATGTTCTGCTTCTTCCAGGTCTCCCGCATATCCCTCCAGGCCTCCATGAGCGTGAGGGGTTTCGGCATGTCGTCTGCAATAACTCGGCTCAGTTTCTTTAGATGGTAGCAGGGAACTCCGGCATACATGTGATGCTCGGTGTGCCAGTTCATCCGCCAGTAGAGAAACTCTGAAAGCGGATCGAGTTTGATCGAGCGGGTGCATTTTCGGAAGTCCTGGACATTGTCACGTAAACCGCAATGCTGCGTTAATCCGACAAAGTAGGCCAACCAATTTCCGATGAACGACGGGACTGTAACCAGAAGCGGTAGCACCCATACGCCTGAAACGATTGACAGGCCGGCAACGGAGCCGTGAAAAAGCAATGTCAGACGTGAGAACCTTATGGATTTCCGATGCTCTTCAGGCTGATTTTTATGCAGTGTAGCCAACCATTCCTGACTCGGAATCTCTTGGGATCCAGTTCTACCGAGAGAAGCCTGTGTGGTTGCAATAATTGTTGGAATTAGCCCTCCTCTTCCGAAAGTCCGACTTCTTTGAGTGAAAAGATTCACGGTAAACATTTGCAGGAGGAAGGTGGCGCCCACCGAAGGATGAAGCGGCAGCAAAACCTCGCGGTCTCCTTCGGGATGGAGTGTGTACCGATGGTGGTATGTATGGCTCACTGCGTAGTCAAAGGGATCGAACCAACTGATCAAGCTGAAGATATATTTGAAGACTCGGTTCAACCACCTTGTGCGAAACACGGTACCGTGACCCAACTCATGCGGTGCGATTCCTGCAAAGAAACTTGCTACCGTCCCATGGGCAAACAGAATTACCATGAAACCAAGCCAGATCTCACGAGACCATAAAAAATAAGCAAATCCTCCGGTGCTGGCGAACAAGGCTAAATGACCTCCTGCCTGAAACCAGCCCTGGAGGTCACTTCGTTGACTCAACTCACGTAGTTTATCAAGGGAAATCGGACATCGGTACCACTCGACACGTAATGATTTTCGAGCTTCATTGAGGGGACGGTATCGCATTGTTCTCATCTGGAAGGTCAATATCCAAGGCTTAGTCGTGATCTGGATG
>DUCD01000295.1:0-2196 GCA_012959985.1 Verrucomicrobiales bacterium
CGCATCGGCGGCGGGAACAATCACATCAACGCCGAAGGTCAGATCATGCTCGGAAAGATCACGGCCTCCGCAATTGAGGAGTTTTATCGGACGAAACCGTGAAGCTTGAGAGGCCGGATGAAGATTAGGATGAAAACAATGAAACCAACCACGTTCCTCGCCCGGTCCGTTCTGTTGCTTTGCGCGACGGCATCGCACGCAGTCGAACAGACAAAACAAAAACCCAACGTTCTCTTCATCGCCATCGATGATCTAAATGACTGGACTGGCATACTGAAGGGCAACCCGCAGGCCCGGACGCCGCACATGGACAGGCTGGCTTCTCAAGGGATGGTTTTTACGAACGCGCATTGCGCGGCTCCGGCTTGCGGTCCTTCCAGGTCTGCCCTGATGAGCGGAATCCGACCTTCGACGTCGGGGAATTATGTGAATAAAAACTCGCTGACAAGAAATCCGATCCTGAACAACGCGGTTCTTCTGCCTGAGTTCTTCGGGCGGAATGGCTACTACGTTTGCGGTTCCGGAAAGTTGTTTCACGGGGCTCATTTCATCGACGAAGTACAAGGGCGTGGCTTTGATGCCTATTACCCGAGCAAGACTCAGGACCTGTTTCCGTGGATAGACAGGTTCTCCTCCCCAAGACCCCTGAACGGGATTAAGAAAGGCGTCTCACGATACGCCGACTGGGGCCCTTATCACCCGGACGTGACTCTGGAAGACATTAACGATGGAAAAACCGCGAAGTGGGCGGCAGAAACATTGCTGGGGGGCGAGCTGAAAGAACCCTTCTTTTTGGGCGCCGGCATCTTCCAGCCGCACCTGCCCAATTACGCGCTGCAAAAGTATTTTGACCGGTTCCCACTGGATGAAATCGAAATTCCGGAGGGTTACCTGGAGGGGGATATGGAGGACGTCCCCAAGGCGAGTGGAAAGCAGCGGCATATTGCATGGGCCAGGACGATCAGGGCTGCCGGTCAGTGGAAGCATGCCATTCAGGCTTACCTTGCGTCGACAGCCATGACGGATGACCTGATTGGCCAGATCGTCGGGGCACTTGAAAAATCAAAGTACGCAGACAACACCATTATCGTATTGTGGAGCGACCATGGCTTTCAGCTGGGCGAGAAAGAGCGCTGGGCGAAATACTCCCTCTGGGAAAGGGCCACGCGGGTCAACATGGTATGGGTGGCGCCTGGCGTGACCAGGCCTGGATCAACCAGCAACAAGCCGGTGAACTTGCTCGATATTTATCCAACCCTCGCTTCCCTGACCGGTTGCGACCCACCGAAAAAACAACTGGAAGGAAACGACCTTTCAGTCCTGATGAAGAATCCCAAGGCCTCATGGGACAAGACCTCTTTGACTACGTTCGGTTATAAGAACTACGGCGTTCGGTCCGAACGGTATCGGTATATCGTCTATGCCGACGGATCTGAGGAGTTGTATGACCACCAGCAGGACAAGTGGGAATGGCGCAACCTGGCGGCTGATCCTGAGTATGCGGAAATCAAGGTAAAAATACGTAAAGGGATTCCCGCTCATCACGAACCAATTGGCGCTTTACAGGGGGCGTTTGACCGCAAACGTACCGCCCGATAAGTCCATTGTCGCGAACTCTCGAAGACGACCGACTAAGGATAAGAGCAGCATGAAGACGCTGAGAATTGCAGTACTCCTACTACCGCTCATCCCAATCGTCGCCGCCGCGGCGGAACCACGTCGCGGTCAAGGGGATCGCCTGCCCAACATTCTGTTCATCGTCTCCGACGATCACGGCTGGGGTGACTTGCCAGCGAATTGGGATAAAACCGAGGTGCGCCTTCCGACCCTGGATGCGTTGGCTACGCAAGGTGTGCGGTTTTCGAAGTACCATACCGTCCCGCTGTGCGGACCGTCTCGGGCCTGCATGTTTACCGGTCAATACTCGACGGAAAACGGCATGTGGCGTGGCCCCGGCCAACAGCCGCTCGGATCGCCGGGATATCGCGGTATCAAACGTGATGTGAAAATGCTCTCGGAGCGACTCTCCGAAGCCGGCTACAAAACGGGAGCCTTTGGCAAATGGCACCTGGGCGAGCTGGACGGAGAAGTACCGAACGACCGTGGGTTCGACGAGTTTCGCGGATTTCTCAAAGGGGCCCATCCCTATTGGGTCACTGAAAAAAGATCCAAGATTATGCACAATCGTGAACCGGA
>DUCD01000295.1:2321-3230 GCA_012959985.1 Verrucomicrobiales bacterium
AACGCCGTGCACGGTCCGCTTCGCACCGATAAATCGAAACCGGCCTCCGCGCCCGAGGCCTGGGTGAAAAAGGCCCTCGACCGGGGTGTCAGCTTCCTGCGCAGCGACTACGTCGCCATTCTTGAACACATGGACCACAACATCGGCAAGTTGGTCAATGTTTTGGATCAGTTGGGCATCGCTGACAATACTCTCATTGTCTTCGTCAGCGACAACGGAGGCTGTACCATGGAAGAAGGCGCAGCTGGTGGCAGATACCCAGGAAACAATGGCCCATTTAGCGGAGGGAAAGCTACAACCTACCAGGGTGGACTGAACGTGCCGCTCCTGATCAACTGGAAAGGCCGACTGCCCCAAGGCATGATCTCGAATGATCAGGTGATGCATTGCGACATCTTTGCCACCCTGCTGGATGCCGCTACGATCCCTGTCCCGAAGATGAATGGAAAAAACCCGGTTCGCGGGATGTCACTGATGCCGCACATGTTGTCGGCCGGAAAACAAACCATCCCGGAGCGAACCATGATCTTTGAGCTGTGGGGCAACATCGGGGTTCGCAAGGGGGACTACAAGCTTTGGAGCCAAATCGGGAGAAACTCGCCGGATTGGGACGTCCAGATTGCCGAACTAAAGAAAACTCATCTCGCTCTCTTCGACCTCAGCAATGACGTTGCCGAGAAGAATGATTTGCGAACGAAGCTCCCTGACGTTTACGCCTCGCTCAAGAAGGAGCTGATCGAACATCTTGCCAACCTCAACACAGAGTATCCTGGCAGTGGAAGTCCCAAGGTTTTGCATAAAGAAAAACCCAAACCCCAGAAAGCTAATAACAACCCGGCGCCGAAACGCCGGTCGCAAGAACAGTTCTTCAAAAATCGGGACCGAAATGGGGACGCTGTGATCACGCTG
>DUCD01000296.1 GCA_012959985.1 Verrucomicrobiales bacterium
GTCCTGACGATCACACACACTGGATTTGCGGAATTAACCGTACCGTCGTTGTTAACCGGTTTGGCTGTCGAGATCGACGAAGACATTACTGGACATAGCGTGATCGAAGTGGACGTCGTGGATTCTGCGGATGGCGAATTAAATGTCCAATTCCCGATGCGGGATTCTCTGTCAACCTTCGCGTTGACTTTAGATGATGTCGAACTGGGATCGATTGACGTGAGCGATGCCACTAATGGGGTGATTCTGGCGGATCTATTGAACGACGATCAGGGCCTGTCCGATGCCGGTGTGGTAGTCGCTTGGGCAAACGATGTCTTGACTGCAACGAAGACGCTTTCCAATCAGGCGGCCGGGATTTCTGATCCTTCCCTGCTCACGGGTGTGACGTTGAATGTGGATGAATTCATCTTCGTTGACGATGACCGAGGTCTGGGCGTTCTGCTCGACTCTGCAGGTGGCCTCACTTCCCAGGGTCTAAGTTCTGACGGAAGCGGAGGAAATGTTGAGATCAGAAGTCAGAGTAATCTTGAGATTCTTGGCAACATTGTTTCTGGGGGCGTTGTGTCCGCGATTCCTGATGCTGAAGGGAATCTCATTAACAGGACATCGTTCGAAAACTCTGAAGATTCGATCGTGACCATTTTGGCGACGGGACAGGCTTTCATTGGTGGAACGTCCACAAACAAGGAAGGCGAGCGTGTGCAGACGGGCGGTTTCGTTCGAGCCAAATCGTCGATTGATATCACGGGAGGAGAACATGAATCCGGAAATGGCGTTTATGTGCATGCAGCGAGCGAGCTCACGACGAACAATCCTGACGGTAAGATCGAGATCAGTTCGGCTCAGGATGCGAATATTCAGGGAGTGGTGTTGCCTGGCGGTGAGGTTACCAACCACTTCGATTCCGAGGGCGTGTTCCTCGGTCGTGAGATATCGAATTTTAATGGTGACTCGACGATTCGAATTGAAGCCGGACATCAGGTGCTCATTGGACAGGATCTGCGAGCGGGCAAACTTATCGAGTTGAATGGCGGGGCTGATCCCTTGGAACCTGACCCGGTGCAAGGTCCTAATTTCTCAGGTAAGGGTATTGTAGTATTGGGATCGGCTCAGCTCAGCACGTGGCGGCCGTTTGGCGAAATTAAATTGAACGCCACCGGTCCGATCGACCTTCAAGCATCAGCTCACAGTTTCGAACTCGTGGCGGACACCTTTATCGTGACGGCAAATGGCCGGCTCACCCATGACGTCGCGTTGTCTATCGCGGTAGACCGAGTTGATTTCGAGTATTCCGGTCTGGTCACGATTGCCGCAGTTGATACGGCTGACAACGTCTCGATCGATGACCTTCTTCTTGATATCCAAACAGCGCTTGAAAACGGAAACTACACTGTTTCGAGTTCTGAAAACTCGGGTTACCCAGTTGCATCTGCGTTTGTCGATTTTGCCAACGATCCTGCGACGACAAGAGTTGATCCGGACATGATCGTGAAATTGCGCAACGGCAAGCTCCTCTTGACGAGTGCCTATGAGTTTGCTTTGCGGCCGACGTTCGTCGAAGTGGATACCTCTATCGAAGTGGTTCAGGGCGAAGTCAGCAGAATTGAGATCGATGTCAGTGATGCTCAAGCGCAGGGTTTGGTGGATTTTAACACGACCGTGGACGGGGCTGAACTTAGCCCGATTGATGTTAGTGCCGCTACCTCAGGGACGACGCTCTCCGATATTCTAAACTTGGATAACGGATTTGTTGCGGCCGGCCTGACGGCAAACTGGAATGCGGACCTGCTCATCATTACTCATGATGGTATCGCAGAAATACAGGCTGCTTCACTGTTGACGGACACACCGATCGAGGTTGACCCGAGCATTGTTATGTCCCAGGGATTTGTCAGCAGTGCTTCGTTTGCTCTTTCCGAAACATCGGCTAGCGATCTCATCTCGCGGTTTAAAGAATTGTCGTTGTTTGGCCTGACTGTTGATGGTGTTTCGGTCGGTCCAATTGACATTTCTGGAATTCATTCATCCGCATCGCTCGTTGCCTTGCTAAACGCAAATGATGATTTCATATCAGGTGAGCTGACAGCGGCTTGGGATTCCGATGTCTTGCGAGTGAGTCATGTGAGTGCGGCAGTCCTCAGCAATCCGTCGCTATCCACGGAACAAAATGCAAGTGTGCTGGGTTTTGATCTGTCCAGGGGGCAACTAGGAACCGCCGAGTTCTACAACGTACTGATGGTCCAGCGAGGTTCGGAATTTACAATTGGAACTTCGGAGAACCCCAGCGATCACATCAAAGTAGGCGCGAAGATTCGAGCCCATGACGGGATTCGATTGATCAGCAGCGAGGATATCGAAATCGATTTTAGTGGAACGCTCGAAACCGTTGGTGGTTCGGTCTCCGTGATTTCCGATAAGAATCTAGATATCAACGGTGATGTGTTTGCCCGTGGCTCCGGTTCGAATGTGGTGCTCGAAGCTGGTCAGGTCCTGTCCTATCAAGGGAAGATCGAAGCCGACAGCCAGATTAAGCTCACCTCGGACAGCGTGGAAACTCCAAGCGCCACGGGCGTAATGGAAACGACCGGATCCAACGGAGGAATTTCTGTGGCCAGCCAAGAGGACGTTACGATCAGCAGTCTTGGCGGACCGAACAATAGTGGACTGGACGTGCTGGAAGTTTTCTCGGTTAACGGAAATGTGAAAGTAGGGGCCGATGATGGTGTGTTGGAAACAGACGCTCGAGTTCGGATCACGGGTAAAAATGTCGAACTCACCGGTTCCTTGAAGAGTACGGCGGTTACAGATGACGCGTTGGATTTCGAATTGATCATTGATGCTCTCGATACTGTTGAAATTCATGGTGATATTCAGGCGGCAGGATCCACCCTCATATCGGCTGGAAACCAAATTATAATTTATAATGCGGAAGTTGGAACCACGGGGAGCGGGCAACGGATCCGTTTTGCGGCGGCTGACGTCATTTTTGGAAAAGTCGATACCGCCCAAAACCATGCGACTTTGCCGGACGGCCAACGATTCCAGACAGGGGCTGATATACAGTCAACGGGACGGATCGAAGTTGAGGCGAGTGGCACAGTAGAAATTGGTTCTGCCGTCCGGTTGATGACTTCTGAATCCAGAAGTGTAATCTCTGTCATCGCGCCCGAAGTGACCGTGGTGGGTTCTTTGCTCGCGGGCGCTGGGTTGGATG